>CAZGIV010000001.1:0-65288 GCA_964526175.1 uncultured Thermoplasmatales archaeon
AAAACCGGTGGTGGGAAAAGCTATGCATGCGGTGTTCTTATTGAAGAGCTTTTAAAGAAGAAAATCCCGTTAGTTATCATTGATACACACGGTGAATATATTTCACTTGGTAAGCCGAACAAAGACAAAAAAGATCAGAAGAATATGGATAAGTTCGGCGTGAAATCAAATGATTACAGTGGTCAAATCGTTGGTTTTTCTCCTCTTGCTGCAGGGGAAGGCACCGTCCATTTGACGCTAAATGGGATGAATCTTGAAGGAAGAGAGATCCTTGAGTTACTACAAGCGAAGCTTTCTGGCCCACAGATCGCGGTTTTATACCAAACCATTAAAGAACTTAAGGAGTTCAAACAAGTCTATAGTATTAGAGATATTATTGAAGCTGTGGAACGCACAAAGAGCAATGCACGGTGGAATGTGATCGCTTCATTAGAATCCTTAGATTCCATTGGAGTGTTTTCTGAAAAGGGAACCTCGACAGTTGAGCTTGTGCAGAAAGGGAAATGTTCAATCATTAATATGCGTGGTGTGCCACCTGATATCCAGGATGTGGTAGTCGCGCGTTTGACAGAAGAATTATTTACTGATAGGAAAGCGGGGAAGATTCCTCCTTTTCTCTTTGTTGTCGAAGAAGCTCATAACTATTGCCCTGAACATGGGATTGGTCATGCGGTTTCCTCTCGTATGCTACGCACGGTTGCTTCTGAGGGCCGAAAATTCGGTATGGGACTTTGTGTGGTGAGTCAACGTCCTGCGAAAATCGATAAAAATATCATTTCTCAGTGTAACACGAATATTATTTTAAAAGTAACAAATCCTAATGATCTGAAAGCGATTATCCAGTCAGTGGAAGGTCTGACGAGTCAGACCTATGATGAAATTCAACGGTTACCCATTGGTGTCGCGTTGATTTCTGGTGCTTCTATCCAAATCCCAATTTTAGTTGAAATCAGAACCAGAGAGACCGATCATGGTGGGAAATCGGTCACCGTCTTCAAAGATATTGACCCATCCGAATATAAAGTGAAGATGCCAAAGATGCCTCCACCACCATCAAGACAGGAGGCAAAACCAGCGCAGAAACCAGGAAATATCCAAAAGAATGTCACAGAGAAGGCAATAATGGTCAATCGGGTAGCAAAAAGACTTGGTTGGGTAAGTACTGATGATCCTGATGAGACCATAAAATTCCTTAGTGTAGAAGCAGAGGAAATGAAAGAGAATGTCTACAAGTATCTTGAGTCACTTGCACAACTCGGTGGTAACTTCTGTCATGAGGAAAAACCAACCTGTCTGCAATGTCCAATGGCAAATGGCTGTCAATATCATATGTCTCATAATAAAAAGTCACGACATCAACTGCAGAAACAGGGGCTAGGGTTATTTAAAAGAGATAAACAAAGGACCGTATGAAAAAAAATACATGGTGGCTCTTCATCACCTGCATGCTTGTAGTAGTCGTTCTGTTATCTGGTTGTGAAATAATATATCCACCAGTCACCTACGAAGCTTCTCCAACTAGAATCAGCTATGATATTTCCTACGGATATCGAGTAAATAGTACTGGTAGGGGATTGTACGAGATTACTTACTTTTGTGATACCCCTGAAGTTCTCATGGGATCTATTACGTATACGCTTCTCTATAATGATGAATACCAAACAAGAACCCTGTTGAATAATACCGTCATTCACTGGAACATTTCGAGTAAAGATGAAAAAACGTTTGAATTAGGAATAACGACACAGGTTGAAGCAGAAAGTTTTTTAGTCGCTGATCTGAACGGAGAGGGTGCGTTAACAATTGGACAGATCAATGAGAGGTACCCTGAAATAATCAATCAATATACACGATTACAAGCCAATGAAACGATACGTTTTATAGATCCCTACGATCCAGATATAACCACAATTGCTAATGAAGTTCTTTTAAACGCAAAGACGAACAATTCTTTTCTGTTAGCAAAATCATTGTTTTCCTGGCTGAAACAACATAATCAATACCAAACCCACCCTGATGAGAAAGTAGTACAATCAGCAGCGGTGACCTTAAGCAAAAAACAAGGGGATTGCGATGACCTCTCATTTCTTTACATTTCGCTTTGTAGAGCTCTTGGAATTCCTGCACGATTCATACAGGGATATCTATTAACAGAAAACATTGATGGATCTATCACTGCGGTTGCTCATGCATGGGTTGAGGTGTTTGTCGGTGGAACAGGCAGCCTTAACGGATGGATTCCTATAGAATGTGCTTGTTGTTCAAATTCTCTTAAGACCGACGTCGATCAGAATTTTGGTCTTGAAAGTGCATTCCATCTGCGATTATTTACCGATGACGGGAGTAATGAATCGCTTGCATCCTCGCTTTCTGGAATCTCCTATATTTCATACTCACCTGATATAACCATTTCGCTTCAACCGTTTGTTGATATCCGTAACTATCAAGATCTTGAATCGAAAAAACTCGTCATTACAGAAAATAACATACGGCATTACGAATAAATCTCAAAAACAAAAACATTATTTCTCAGTACGGGTTTCAGACAATGCGTGGTTGTGATTTTTTGGTCGATGACGAAACCGCAGAAGAATTTACCGTATACATGAAAAAATTCATGGATATGTACATTTTTCTTTCAAAAATCGTAAAAAATCATACAATAGCATCACACCCAATCATTCTTGACCTTGGTTGCGGACCAGGATTACTTTCCATTGAAATACTAAAACAGATTACAGATGCTATAGTAATTGGTGTGGACCCACTGATAAAGATGTTATCATTAGCAAGAGATAACAGAGATAGGTCTGGTGTTCAAATATTCGAACCCGTCCTTGGCCTCTCAGAAAAAATCCCTTTGAAAGATAGAAGTATCGATACAATTGTAAGTCGATTTAGTCTACCATACTGGAAACATCCAGAGGATAGTTTTTTGGAAATACACCGTGTGTTAAAACTAAATGGGAAAATCATAGTCGAAGCATTAAATCGGGATTTCCCGAAATGGAAACTCTTCTGTATTCGCATTGGTATGTTGCTCAATCGTGCGGGACGAGATGTTACCAAGTATCACGTTGATGCCTATAAATCAGCACATACGCAGGAAGAAGTAGAGATGTTTCTTAAAAAATCAGGCTTTGTTATTGTTAATAAAGAAGGGAAGAAAAACGAATGGAAATTTATCATGGTTGCCGAGAAAAAATAGTCTTTTATTTATAATTATTACTATTATATATTATATTATTATATTTTATACAAAAGGTATAAATAGTTTACAAATGTAATATTTCAATAGATATATGAAAATCGATTCAAAAATAAAAATTCGCTCAAAGAAACTACTAGCAGTAAGTATAATTCTTATTTGTAGTTTACCTCTATCTTCTTTAGTAGGGACCAGTGTAAAAAGCCTTGAAAGTAATAAAAATAATGCACCTCTGAATATAGGAGAACAAGATCTTTATCTTCTCCGCGTCGAACATTATTTATATGTCAATGCTTCAGATGATGTCGGGATTTTTCATATAAGATTTTCATTTCCACCAGATTATGCATATCAAGTTCCTTTGCTGTTAGAGCTCAACAATGATAGCACTCCGTTAGCAATAGTACATTATGATATCGAAAATGATACGTTACCACCAAATAAAATTATTAATTTTACTTTAAGCCCAATGAAAAAAGGCGACAGCGTTTTACTCCATTTCTCCTGTTGGGTTCTTTTGAAAAATCATGATTTCAGTGATCTCCCAGCCTATGTGAAAATCCCAAAAAAATATCAATTACCAGAAGACACGAAACTATGGCTAGTCTCTACCAAAGAAGTTCAGCTCCATAGTCTCCTTATTCGAAATAAAGCACAACAATTACATGGATTGAGTGATAATCTTATTCGATATGCTGGTAGAATCGCACCTTTTATCAAAAACCATAGATATGTTTTCTTTGTCTTTGGACTACGAACCGGGTTGTTACTCTCTCAAGACGCACGAACAACGTTACTGATTAACGGAGAGAATGTTGGAAGATCCCACCTGGCATGTGCCTTTTTTAGAACATACCATATTCCAGCACGAGTTTTGCTTGTGAATAATGATCAAGGATTCTGGACACAAATGCATTACATGGTCGAATATTATTGTCCAGGATATGGATGGGTACTGCTGGAAACAACCAAAGGAATATCACCATACGCGACCTACCATCAGGTGATAAACAGAGTGTGTTACCCACAAGATGAGGAAGACACGAAAAATGACTATATTTTTCCGTTTATGACTGGAGAAGAACGATGGTTATGGATAGATACTGAGTATGTTTTTCCCTATTATGTCGATTGTACTACTGGAAGCAAGAGTCAAATGTTCACTGAAATGCACGTCTCCACAGATCAAATGATCGCAGATTATGCGTTTGTGTTGACTCAGATGGTGTTTCGTCAATATCAAGGATTTCTAGGGAGGAACTTTAGTAGTGAAAACCAAGAGCATTTCCAAAATGCCATTATGTATCAACAACAAGCGATCCTTACGTTAAAACAATCTCAGGACCTTGATGGCTACCTTACCTTTCTGAATATGGCATACGATGAATATCAAGATATCCATAGGTAAAAATTTTTTAATACTCGCCAATTAAAAACCCGAACGCATAATGTCTCTGTCGTTTCTCAGAAAAACTAGGTTTTTTCGTTTGGCTATCTTTTACCTGTGTTTGTTTTTTGATATGCTTCTTTGCCATAGTGATTGTCTCCTATGATTTGTTGTTGTCAAGAGTATATATAAAGATACGGTGGGAGAATGTCAAAATGGAAAATACAATTCATCATTACATTTATTAGTCTCTGAAAGTATTGACATGCCCATGGTCGAAAATGAACAGAAGCGAAAAAAAACACCACGACCGTTGCGGTCATATTTCTTCCCACTTATTTCTTCGATTATTTTTATCGTAGGACTCATTCCAGTAATGGTGGTGTTCTTTTTACTCCATCGTTTTTTCCATTATTTTGCGTTTAGTACATTTTGGCATTTTCTCCTACTGCCACTAATTGTTTATCTTGGAGCAATTCTTTTAATCCTCTCTGAGCTCTATATCACCGGTGGTATCATACGGCTTTTCCAGATCACCTACCAACCAGGAACCCATGAGTATTCATTTAGAAATAAAAATACCAGCAAATGGACACTGATCTGTGTTCTATATACTCCCTTTAGAAAATTCCTTGAAATATTTCCTCTCGGCCGGATAAAACAATCTTATTTAAAACTTCTTGGTATGAAAATCGGAAAAAACTCACTTGTTGGAGGCGTAATCAAAGACCCCTGTCTTACAGAATTTGGAAATAATGTTACCATGGGAGAATATGCAATCATCTATGGTCATATTCACAACATGCAATTTGAGACTATTTTCATGGATAAAATACGGGTAGGTAACAATTGTGTGATCGGTGCCGGAGCCATCATTATGCCAGGAGCGATTCTTGAAGATGATGTCATTGTTGCAGCTGGTGCTGTAGTTACCAAAGGTCAATTACTAATAAAAGGTAAAACATATGGTGGAATACCCGCAAAGGAACTGACGAAAAAGGCCATGGAGTAAATATTTAAATACATAACGTTTATATATTATTCTAATAAAAGGGGATATAATATGAAAAAAATAATAATACTTTCAATAGCGGCATTACTTTTTATTTCGCCGTTCGTAGCAGCTTCAACTATGACCACCCCACAGAAAACACAATCTCAAGGCCCAATAACAAGTGCAACAACAGACTTCACTCATACTGTTTTTATCGAAGAAGGAACGACGACCTGGTGCCCAAGCTGTCCAAATGCTGCAGAGGCGTTATATTCTTTATATAATTCCTCAGAATATCCCTTCTATTTTGTTGCGTTGGTATTGAATCAAAACCCGCTCGCACAAAATCGTTTTTGGGGACATTATCGAGGAACGGCGATTCCGACTATCTTTTTTGATGGTGGATTCAACCAAACAGTTGGCTCAGGAACAACTCCACAACAAACTGAGCAGATTTATCGTCCATTCATTGAAGGAGCTGGTGCAAGAGTAGCTCATCCCTTAGAACTGACCACGAATGTAACCGGTCATGGAGACGCAACGTTGGATATTACAGTAACAGTGAAAAACACTGGTTCCAAACCATATTTTGGATATGTCAGATCATACGTAACAGAGATAATCTCACGATGGACAAACTATCATGGAGACCCCTACCATTTCGGGTTCCTTGATTATGCGATAAAAAAAGTCGTGTTCCTTGCTCCACAAAAATCACGAACCTATACCATGACCTGGGATGGTGCAGCCCAACATGGAAATCTCACGTTCCTAGATATTACTGACAACAACATTATGGTGATAACAACCGTCGCTCACTGGCTACCTCATCTTGTCACTAAAGTCGAATACATTGGGACACATTTTGCGTTCTATATTGATCAAACCGCCGGAGCAACCGTAGAATAAACCAGGATGTTAACTGACGACTATAAGAATGCATTTTATCAATAGAAATAGCAGGGAATATATTTATAATCCATCTTTATTTTTGCCTATATACGAGTAGCTAGAATCCCGGTGAAATTATGAGTATAGACCGATATAGAAGACAAACCCTAGTTGAGGAGTTAGGTCAGAAAGGTCAAGAACTTCTAGCTAAAAAACATGCGATTGTCATTGGCGCTGGAGGACTAGGGAGCAACAGTGCAAATCTGCTTGTACGCATGGGCATCGGAAATATTGATATTATTGATGACGACATCGTTGATATCACCAATCTTCATCGAACATCAGTGTTTTCAGAACATGATATTGGTAAGTCTAAAGCATTGATTGTTCAGGAGAAACTACAACCAGTAAACACAATGGTACATGTGAAAGGAATTAACCAGAAAGTAACATCAGAAAACATTGATTCTCTCGTACGACACGCTGACGTGATAATTGATGGTACTGACAATATACCTCTTCGTTTACTTATCAACAAGGTATCAATACAATACAAAACACCATGGGTTTACGCAGGAGTGTATGGAACGGTTGGAATGGTGATGGGGATTCTTCCAAAAAAGACACCATGCTTCCAGTGCATCACCCAGGACACCCTGGATTTAAGTGCTCATGAGATACCGGTGCTTGGCAGTCTTCCAGCAACGATTGCAGCAATCCAAAGCAACGAGACAATAAAAGTACTTCTTGGGAGACAACCGTCTGGATTAATCATCTACGATGTATGGAATCAATGTTTTGACACGCTGGATATTAAAAGAAACCCTAACTGTCCAATGTGTGGAAAAAAGAATAAAATGAATTAATGAAAAGAACGAATTCTATGAAAATAACCGTAAGATTATTTGGACGATACAAAGACATCGCCGGTAAAGAAAAGATACACCTCGATATCACCGACGGTAACACCCTACGAGACGTTGTTGATGTTTTTGTGAGACAATACCCGATGGTAGCAATAGATAAAAGTAGGATGATGATAACAAAAAACAAAATGTATGCTTCATTCGAAACCACTATTACTGAAGAAGACGAGATTACTCTATCTCCGCCCGTGGTGTCTGGTGGATAAACTTCATGAAAAAGAATCAGTATTTAACAATGGGAATTTTCTTTTTTCTGCTTTTCCTCTTTACCACATCGGTTGTGGCAGAAAATCAAGTGATAGTAGATTTTTATTATTCTGAGACCTGTGGTTCCTGTAAACCAGCGATTGCAATTATTAATAATATAACAGAGTACTACGCGGAGAATTACATAGGAAAAGTAATCATCCAAAAAAAAGAGGTCAGCTCAAATGCAACCAACCGCAATGAAATGTATGCCAGAAAACTTAGCTTCCCCTCTGTGATAATCAACAACGAAACAAAAATCCCTAAAGCGAATATTACATACGAAAATATGGTAATCGTCATTGATGGATACATTACGGAGCTTGGTATTGACCAACCATTTAATGAAATGATTCTGTATCTACCCATCATTGGAAGAGTCGATCTTTCCAGCCTCTCTTTACCAGTTCTAACGATTGTGCTTGGTGGACTAGATAGCTTTAATCCTTGTTCCTTTTTTATCCTGATCTTTCTTCTGAACCTCTTATTATATCTGCGTTCAAAACGACGGATGTTACTGGTTGGCTGTATTTTCATCTTCGTCTCAGGGTTTTTCTATTTCCTGTTTATGTTTGTCATGTTTAATATGCTGTTAATCACAGCTACGTATGTTAGTATAATTTCTTTTATCGCAGGATTCATCGCACTTGCGATTGGTATTGTTAATATCAAAGACTTCTTTTTATTCAAAAAAGGACCTAGTTTGAGTATCCCTGAAGAAAAACGAGCGTTGACATTCAAGAGAATGCGAAACCTTGTGAAAGCACCGTCACTTTTCGCAATGCTTGGTGGAACGATCTTTCTTGCGGTTACCGTCAATTTCTATGAGCTGCTGTGTACCCTTGGCTTCCCTTTGATTTTTACCAGCAGATTAACTGAATTACAGCTTCCATTAGCTCAATACTATCTGTATATCTTTTTTTACAATGTGGTGTACGTAATTCCGCTTATCATCATTTTACTTATTTTCACATTCACGTTAGGGACCTTGAAGCTATCTGAATGGCAAGGCAAGAGACTGAAACTGCTCTCAGGGATAATGATCTTCTCGTTTGGATTATTTTTCATTATTGACTATCAGCTATTAGAAAATGTAACAACTCCAATCGCATTACTTGGACTAAGTATCCTCCTAACGATCGTGATTTCATATCTCTGGAAACGATATAAGAAAGAGTCAGAGGTACAACAATCAGAACAGCAATCCTCTAACGAAAACCCGTAATTTCTTCTCATCGTTAGTTACTCAAATTTTTTTTATTTTAAAGACATACGACGCAGAGTATAGGTCGATATCTTACTTCGATAGAAAAAAACCATACTATTAACTTACAAAGTTTCCCTATACAAAAATTTATTTGTTTTTGTAAAAATATAAAAAAGGGAAAAGAGAAGAAGAAGAGAGCGTATTTCTAAAGGTCCCCAGGAAATGCTCCAGTTAACAAAGCGTACTCCTCGAAGTCTTCTACCCAGTCAAACTCTTTGTCAACATCGCTTTCAGAAATTTTCTTGGCATGCTCAGTAAAATGTTTTTCTTGCTCTTCGATTAATTTTTCCAGAGGAGCAAACCGTTTTGCTTTCACGACAGGATAGAAAAGAACTGAATCGGCTCCTTCCAGACTGCGTATTTTCTCCCGAACGAATTTATTCACGGTTTCCGGAGAGTCAGCACCGACATTCATCACAAGGTCTTCATCCCCTAAAGAATAGGAGATATAGATGGGGAAAAGATTGAACGAATATTTGTAGTCAATTAAATAATTATAGATCGATTTGTAATTTCTAGGATGAGTGTAGATACGAATCACATATCGATGAATGGTTGCTGGTTTCTTCTTGGGTATTGGGAAAAAAACGGGTTTCATAAGCGAGACAGTACTTGTGTGGTGACACTCTGAACATTTTGAGAGATCCTCAACAAGGAAATGCGCGATGTCATCTGGATCTTTGACTTCGAAAACAACAGCGACGCTCATCATTCCTTCTGCTTGCGTTGCATACAACGGTGTAATATATTTTGTTGTTTCTTCTTTCATGATATTGTTTTCTACATAGTTCCATATTTTGCTGAGATCGCTTCTTGGGGATAACCTTACAATTATCATCATAGAATATTCCTCCAAATATAACCACAAATTAATTTGAAACCGGTATAAGGGGTTATACTATAAATATCTTTGTAAAAATCTAATCTGTTTTTTCTTAAGAGTTACCGGTTCTTTTTAGGAGAAACAACGATTGATTTTCCACTTTTATTAACTGTTTTCGTTGCGAGGATATCTATGCCAATATGAGCAGCATTTTTAATGAGAATCTGCCCACATTTGACAGGAGCCTCAATCGTTGTTTTTTGTAGTTCTTTTAACAAAGAAAAAATTTTTTCTTTAGGGACCGGCTGAGAGCTTTTCACACTCACCAGTGGCCATTCACCATGCTTTAAGAGCAACGATGTCGTCAGCAATCGCCTCGGATCAAAAACCTCATTTCTTGCGTATTCCACCCCTTTTTTACATTTATTACCTTTTAAAGTTTCTACCTGTGTTCCATCTGAACGAACCAAAATTTTGCATCCTAATGGACACACAATACAGGTAATTTCTCTCTCAGTGGTCACTAATAATCACCTCGATATTTTTACCAGACGTTATTACATCCTCTGGAATAGGAACATCAACGCTGATTAGATTCACTGGATTTATCCATGGGAGTTTTTTCTTCATCAGTTCTCTTGACCCTGAAAGTACTCGGAGTACCGCAACGTTACTTGGTCGCTGAACTCGTAATGTGAAACGTACGATACCGCCTTCGTTCACCTCTTGAGGAACAACGGATCTCACCGAAGCCCCAGCAATGACGTTCACACCGTGTGGTTTGGTTTTTCGGATGGCTGTGTTATGCGTTTGGACAACACGTATCGCTGCGTATCCTCCAGCTCGCTTTGCATCGACAGCTAGCATATCTACTGTGTCATAGACCTGAAGACTGTTTCCACAAGCAAATACACCAGGTAGCGTTGTCTCCAACCATTGATTAACGACCGGTCCACCGGTACGATCATCAATTTCAATTCCAACCCTCTTTGCAAGTTCATTCTCTGGAATAAGACCAAGTGAGAGAAGAAGAGTATCACACGAAATTTGTTTTTCAGTACCTGGAATTGGTATCCTTTGGTCATCAACCTGCTGGATAGTCACATGTTCTACACGTTCATTTCCCCCGATAGAAGTAATAGTATGATTCAGAAAGAGCGGGATACCGTAATCATCTAAACATTGAACAATGTTTCTTGGTAGACCACTTGCATAAGGTAAGAGCTCTGCAACTGCTAACACGTTTGCGTCTTCCAAAGTTAGTCGTCTTGCCATGATGAGTCCAACATCACCAGACCCAAGGATAACGATATTTTTCCCAGGCATGATATTATATAGGTTGATCAATGCCTGTGCTACACCGGCGGTATAGATACCGCTGGGTCGTGTACCAGGGATAAGTGCATGCCATCTTGTTTTTTCACGACAACCAGTTGCAAGAACAATAGCTCCTGCTCTGATTGTATATATATCTTTTTTATTAACAGCGATGATTTCTAAGTTCTTCTCAAATCGTAATACCATGGTTTCGGTCATGAACCGTATTGCTTGCTGCATTCCCTTCTGGATATAGTTCTCGGCGTATTCGGGTCCAGTCATTGAAGTTCCTGTTTCCTCGACTCCAAACCCATCATGAATGCATTGTGGGAGAATACCACCAAGCCAACTATTTCTGTCTAGGACAAGAACACTTTCTGCCCCATGTTGTTTAGCAGATACAGCAGCGGCAAGACCTGCAGGTCCACCACCTATCACAACAACATCGAATCGCTCATTTATCATTTGTATCCGTCCGAGTGTTACCTGTGAAGAGATTTGAGTTCGGTGAATGCATTTTTAATTTTGTTACATCCATGTGAAATTGTTCGATCATAATCCTAGTAATATGTTGAGTACAAAAACCGCCTTGGCATCGTCCCATTCCTGCTCGACACCGATATTTTACTGCAGAAAGGGTCTGCGCCCCCAATGGGTTTGAAAGCGCCTCAATGACTTCAGCCTCAGTTACATGTTCACATCGGCATATAATTCTTCCCCATCGCTCGTCCTTTTTAATCAAAATGGATTGTTGTTCTACAGACAGCTCAGAGAATCGTGTTCTTCTCACTTTTTTTGGTTTGTAATTCTTTTTTTGTTCTAATTTAATATGCTGAGAAATCATCGTTGTGACTTCTTTTGCAATAGCAGGGGCTGCCGTCAAGCCAGGTGATTCAATACCTAATAGGTGTATCAAATTAGGGTTTTGTTTGCTTTCTTCAATCCTAAAATCCATCCATCCCCCTGATTCGGGGGGCGCAAGTTTACAACGAATTCCTGAATAGGCATTGATAACCCCGTTTTCGGGTAACACGGGTATAATTTCTTTTGCTTCTTTAAGCAACGTCTTCATCTTTTCCCTAGTGGTTCGCTTATCCTCTGGGTCATCGATAAACTCTGCGCTGGGACCAAGGAGAATGTTTCCCTCGATGGTCGGGGTGATGTGAACACCCAAGACACCTAGTTCTTTTACCGGTACTGGATAAATCATCGAAGTGACCAGTGAACCATAATTCTTATCCAGGACCAGATACTCGCCTCGACAAGGATACACCTGGAAATCTGGTTTGTCTATAAAAGAAAAAATCTTTCTACAATTTAGACCAGCGGCATTAACGACAACATCTGCCTGAAAGGCACCTCGGTTTGTCCCTATTAAAAAACGATTGTCATGTTGTTGCTTTAGACTGTTGACGGTTGTCTTAAGCAGAAATTTTATTCCATTTTCTGCAGCATGCTCAGCAAGTGCTATCGTGAGCTGATACGGGAGGACGATACCTGCAGTTGGTACCCATAATGCTGCAACGCAGGAAACATTCTGTTCTTTCTTTTTTACTTCGGATCCATCGACGATCTTTAGACCGGGTACACCGTTTTGAAGACCAATGTTTCTCAAACGTTCGAGTTCTTTGATTTCATTGTCGTTTTTCGCTATTACAAATTTTCCAATCCGTTTCAATGGAACTCCTAGTTCGTTTGTCAGTGTGGAGAACATGGTGTTCCCTTCAACACAAAAACGAGCTTTAAGAGATTGAGGCGGAGAATTAATACCGCTGTGGATAACACCGCTGTTTGCTTTACTGGTACCAGATGTAACATCGGTTCCTGCTTCAAAAACTACCGCATTTATCCTATACTTCGAAAGATTCCATGCGAGAGCTGAACCGATGACGCCACCGCCAATGATAGCAACCTGAAAATGTTTCATTTGCTGGAGAACAACCATGAATTATTTAAATATATTAGGCATAGAGTTTTTGAGGTACCAACTCCTTTTATGAAAGGAATGATAACTCAAAATACTAAACGGTGAATTCCATGCATGTCGACATTCCATATGGGGAAGAAAAAGTCAAAGTGCATATCCCTGAACCGTATGAAATACTAGTTCCAAAAAAAGTGAAAATTAAAAACCAAAATGAAATTATTACGCAAGCGTTGAAACATCCTATCGGGAAAAAATCTTTTGAGGAATTTACTACAAACGCGAAGCGATTACTTGTCATCGTAAACGATGCGACACGACCAACCCCCACCGCTAAAATCCTTGAATCTATCTTCCCGGTTCTTTCCAATCACCCTGATGTTAAGTTCCTTGTTGCAACAGGTGTCCATCGAGCCCCTACTCCTGAAGAATATCGGTTTATCTTTGGCAAGTTCTATGATACGTTCAAAGACCGGATATCTGCACATAACGCACGAAAAGAAGCTGATATGAAATATCTCGGGCGGTCAACGAATGGAACAGAGATGTATATCAACAAGATGGTCTCTGAGAGTGGAGCCGTTCTAGTAATTGGGAGTGTTGAACCCCATTATTTCGCAGGTTACACAGGCGGAAGAAAATCGTTTCTCCCTGGCGTCGCTTCCTATCGAACCATAGAGATGAACCATAAACTCGCTTTAAGTTCCCATGCATGTTCTCTTGCCTTGGAGGGCAATCCGGTTCATGAGGACATGGTAGATGCGATGAATGTGCTAAAGGATGTCGATGTTTTTTCCATCCAAACAGTCCTAACGGGAGATCATAAAATCTATGCGGTGACCACCGGTGATTTACTGAAATCATTTGACGAAGCTATTCGCTATGCAAACGAGGTGTTTTGTGTTCCATTAGAAAAAAAAGGAAATATTGTCATAACGGTCGCCCCATATCCTATGGATATCGATCTCTATCAATCTCAAAAAGCGTTAGACAATGGGAAATTAGCGCTGGAAGACGATGGCATCATTCTGCTTGTATCAAAATGTCGGATGGGCGTAGGAGAAGAAGCATTTTTAGATCTTCTCTGCAAAGCAGGGACACCACAAGAGGTACTAAAGATACTTGATGATGAATACAAACTTGGATACCATAAAGCTGCGAAAATGGCGCAGATTGGTGCACATGCTCATATGTGGGCTGTTACCGATCTTGATGATAATATTGTAAAAAAAGCGATGTTGAAGCCGTACCGAAACATACAGGAAGCAGTGGATGATGCGGTTAAAACCATAAAAGCAAAAGGGAGACAACCAAGAGTTGTAATAATGCCTTCCGGTAGCCTAACTATTCCATTCATAAAAGGAGGAAAATAAATGGATTTCACATGGACTGAGGAGCAAGAACTTTGGAGGAAGACGGTACGGGAGTTCGCTCAGAAAAAGATTACACCCAAGGTTCGAGAGACTGATACCAATAAAAAAATCCCTGAACAGCTCATTAAAGATATGGCACAGCTAGGATTACTTGCTCCGACCGTTTCAAAAGAATATGGGGGAGCTGATATTGATTGGACGATGGCATGTATCGCTGCGGAGGAGCTCGGACGTGCAGATATTAGCCTTGCCATTCCTGTACTATACCTCGTTGAATCAGCATGGGGCTATATCTTCAGTCGATATGGGACGCCTGAAGCAAAAGCGGAGTATCTCCCGCGAATAACATCTGGTGATGCGTTTTGTGGCATCGCGGTCACAGAAGCTCAGGGAGGTTCAGATATCGTTGGTGCGACCAAAACACAAGCTGAGAAAAAAGATGACCACTGGGTGTTAAATGGGGAGAAGATGTTTATTAGCGGTGTCTCTGAGTCAAAAAACTGGGGTGGTGTTCACCTAACCCTCGCTTGGACTGAGAAATCCAAAGGCCATAAAGGTTTTTCTTTCTTCGCAGTACCATTGAAAGATACCCCAGGTATTGAACCAACATTGTTAGAAGACATGGGGCGCATGGGTATCTCTACTGGTGGTTTTTCCATGGACGATGTAAAACTACCAAATCAGTATCTGATCGGAGAACAGAATAAAGGTTTTTATTACGCCATGGATGGGTTCAATGCCGCTCGTGTTCTTATTGGTGCTACGTGTGTTGGTGCTGCAGAGGCAGCACTCGAACTTGGGAAAGACCACATCAAAACACGGAGGTCTTTCAGTCGTCCTCTTGCCACGTTTGAGGGGATACAATTTCCCTTGGTAGAGCACTATTGTAATATTGAAAGTGTGAAACTCCTTGCGTATAAAGCTGCATGGACAATGGATAAGATGTACAAGGAAAGCAAATGTACTCACCACGATGTTGCGCTTGCAGCAGCGATGTGTAAGCTTCTTGCCCCCATTCATGCATTCGATGTGATGAATGAGGTAGCGGACTGGCTTGGAGCTACAGGATATACCAAGGAGTATCCCATCGAGATGGGCATAAGGGGCGTCAGATCATATTCTATTGGTGCCGAGGGTACTATGAATATCATGAGAATCATTATCGCAAGAGAACTCTTAGGGAAAGAGTTTCTACCATACAAACAATGAGTGCCATCGATGTCGGTCTATTAGAAAAGTGAGCATTTATTATTGTTTAACATACATCGTTTGAATGTTGACAAATTCTTTTATTCCATGATGAGATAGCTCCCGACCATATCCTGAGTTTTTAATCCCTCCGAAAGGTACCCGGGGATTAGATTTTACGATCTCATTGACAAACACGCCACCAGATTGAATGCTTTTTGCTAGGTCCTTGCCTTGTCAGACCTCTTTTGATATCAATCTACGTTAAAACATCAAGGAAGAAGTATCAGTAACGGAAAAGTCATCTATATAACCGTAGATACTCCTGCAACACGTATGTGGAGTATGATATTGTTTACCATAACAGAGCGTTCAGTATTTCGTCATTTTTTTGATTTTATTGAACATGGCAGTAGAGAAATTAATTGTCAAATGTTCAACGGAATATAGATAGAAAAACCTATAGAATAAAAATTCATATCAGGGTCACAGAAAAGGTGAAACCAGATGAATAAGACGCGTATAGAAACCGGTATTATCACACTTATTAAGAAAGCAGAAACGGAGTTACCAAAGGATGTTATAACGGCGTTGAAACATGCTTACGAAGTCGAGGAGGGTATTGCAAAAATACAGATTGAAACTATACTGAAAACTGTAGAGTTAGCAAAAAAATCAGGACGCCCGATGTGCCAGGATACCGGTACTCAAACGTTCTTTGTACGTGTTGGTAATGATTCCCCATTCATTACTACAATAAAAAAACTGATAATCGATGGTGTGAAGCAAGCCACCCTTGAGATTCCTCTCCGCCCAAACACGGTTGATCCCTTTACGGGAAAAAATCATGGGGATAACACCGGTGATGGTATTCCCTCTATTACGTGGGATATTTATGAAGGAAACGAGATACAAATAACGGCTCTTCCCAAAGGCGGTGGGAGTGAAAATATGAGTAAACTGGGAATGCTAAAACCTGGCGTTGGTATCGAAGGAGTTAAGAAATTTGTCGTTGACGAAATGATCAAAGCAGGAGGGAACCCCTGCCCACCGACCGTAGTTGGCATTGGTATCGGTGGTGGTGCTGATGTCTCAATGAAGCTTGCGAAAACAGCTCTTCTTAGACCGATTGGGAAACGGCATCAGGAACAAATCATTGCTGACATCGAAAGAGAATTAATTGAAAGAATAAACAAAAGCGGTATCGGCCCAATGGGCTTGGGGGGAAAAACTACCGTCCTTGACGTCCACATTGAAAAAGCACATCGACATCCAGCAAGCCTCCCTGTTGGAATTGCAGTACAATGTTGGGCTGATCGACGTTCAACCATGGTGATTCATGCCGATGGAACTTGGGAGGTGCAATAAATGGAATATCATCTTACTATACCGGTCTCATCTGAAACCATAAAAAAATTACATATTGGGGACATTATCTATATCACAGGGAATATTTTCACTGCACGGGACGAAGCTCATAAAACCTTACTTGAGAAAGAAAAAAACACGCTCCCGTTCAACCCCTCAGAGATGGCACTGTATCATTGTGGACCACTTATGAAAAAAATAAAGAACGGTTGGCAGGTTGTCTCAGCTGGACCTACTACAAGTGGGAGGATGGAGCTCTTCGAAGATAAGTTTATAGAAAAATTTGGGGTAAATATTATTATCGGAAAGGGGGGCATGGGCGAAAGAACCATGAAGGCATTACAGAAGTACAGTGCGGTCTACACCACGTACACTGGAGGTGCAGGTGCTTTAGCAGCGGAACTCATCGAAGAAACACCAATGGTGTATTGGCTTGAAGAATTCGGGATGCCAGAAGCAGTCTGGATTTTTAAAGTAAAAGATTTCGGCCCACTCATCGTTGCTATGGATGCCTATGGGAAATCACTATATAGACAACCGGAATAGGCACAATTTGGGATATTAATGTTCTATTTCAAATGATATTTTCATTTCAGCGCGGTACAACGCCAATGTATCATTTTCTATCTTTACATCAAATTTTGTGACCTCTGCTCGTCGTATCTTTCGTACGGTTTTTGTTGCTTCGATTACGGCGTTTTTTGCTGCGTCTGAAAAGCTTTTTGATGATGTGCCAATAATATCTATTATCTTATATACGACCATTTTATAAAGCTCCTTTGTAATCAATAGGTTTTGTACCCTACTTAACCTTTTTTATCCTGACGCATTTTTGATGTAAAACAGGTTGTGTTAGAAATATCAATGATTCAGCTAAAATAAATAATTCACACATTAAAGAAAGGGTGATGTGGCAAATAAAACTGATCTACTATTTCTTCTTTTTTTCCGCGTCTTCTATTTCTTTTTTTACCCAAGGTTCAACTTGCGTTCCATGGAAAAGGTGTGGTAACTCTTCGTTAATTTTTGAGGGTTTCACCACCATGATCCACCCTTTCCCATAAGGACTTTTATTAATCAATGTGCAATCATCTTCAAGTTCGTTATTTATCTTAACGATCTGACCAGAGATAGGCGAGACAAATTTCCCTACCCATTTGGCGGATTGGATCTTTCCACAGGTCTCTCCTTGTGTAACCTCATCACCTTCAAAGGGGAGATCAATATAAGTAGTATCCCCTGCGCTCTTTTGATAGAAATCGTTCATTCCTATACGCGCAGTGCCATCAGATTCCATTCGTACCCATGCATGTTCCTTATGATAATAAAGCTCTTCTGGAAAGGTATACCCTTTAATTTCATTCATAGTTCTCAGGCCTCCATTTTTCTTCTCAGATTATCTTAAATTAATTCTATAC
The DNA here is from genome assembly GCA_964526175.1 of uncultured Thermoplasmatales archaeon. GTDB lineage: Archaea > Thermoplasmatota > E2 > DHVEG-1 > DHVEG-1 > SM1-50. The sequence continues at coordinate 18,331 of CAZGIV010000001.1, forward strand.
CAATCTTCTGGTTTTTTTTTATCATTTCAGTATCTTCAATGCTTCTTCCATAAGATGTTTCGAATCAATGACTTTAATACTTGGACTATCAGTTGCATCAGCTAAAATTTTTTCAGCTTCGCTCTTTACTTCTTCAGGAGCAAGGAGTAGAATTGGTATATTATGAATAATACCAGGGGTTAACAATTCTTTCAGAGAATTTGTAACCGTTGGATGAGGAGATACTTTATGAAAATATCCCACAATAAGGTCAATTTCGTCTGCCACCGAAATATAGGCAATGTATTTTCCTCGACCATCAGCCTTGTTACCAATCGGTAACGTTCTGTAACCTCTACATACAAGTTTAGTTAAAAACTCAGGGTCTGTTCCTTCCAAATATGCAATTGTTTTCATAATCTCCTCCGTAAGTCTACGAGTTTCATAAACAAAATGTTTTTCCATTATAAAAGATTATGCTTAATATTTCTTTTTCTGAAGAGAAGTTGTCGGGTATTTACCTTAGAAAAAAATTTTATCTCTTAGATATAAAATGAATATCCAATATATTATATACAATATGTTGATAACAAACTACTTTCAAGAGCATACTTTATGAAATTCTATGATTAACTATATTTCTCAACAAGATCAGCGATCTCCGTAGGAAATCGAGCGAGTTTCACCCCTGCCTTTTCAAACGCTTTTATCTTTGACTCTGCGGTTCCTTTTCCACGGGCGATAATTGCACCAGCATGACCCATTCGTTTCCCAGGAGGAGCGGTTCTTCCGGCAATAAACGCAAATACGGGTTTGTTGATATGTTGGGTGATATACTCAGCTGCATCCTCCTCAGCAGTACCACCAATTTCACCAACAAGGACTATGGCTTTGGTCTCTTTATCTGTTTCAAACGCTTCTAAGGCATCGATGAACGTAGTTCCAATAATCGGGTCACCACCAAGCCCAACACAAGTACTCTGACCAATCTTTTGCTCGCTTAGCGAGTTCACAATCTCATACGTTAACGTACCTGATCGACTCGCGACACCGACATGACCTTTGATAAAAATACCGCTGGGAAGGATACCGACTTTTACGTTCTTCCCCGGACTTGCAATCCCTGGACAATTCGGACCTATTATGACAGCATTATTATATTTCCCATAATGGATAAACTCCATGGCGTCATGGAAAGGAATATTCTCAGTAATCACGACAATTGTTTTTATACCTGCGTCAAGTGCTTCAAAAACAGCATCCTTGGCAAATCGGGCTGGGACTAGCACTAACGATGTATTCGCATGAGTCGTTGTAACTGCATCTCCCATGGTATTAAAAATCGGAACGCCATGGACCGCCTCCCTATGTTTTCCTGGGGTGACCCCTGCGACAACCTTAGTTCCAAAACGAAGCATTTCCCCGATATGAAACTGACCTTGATGACCAGTTGCGCCTTGAACAACTACTTGTGTTTTTCCATCTATAAAAATCGACATATCTTCATCTCCCCGCTAAATCAGATGATCGCTTCGCAGCAATCTGAAGGGTCTCCGCAGTGATCAACCCAGCATCCTTCAATATATCTTTTGCAATCTCTTCATTACATCCTTTGATACGAGTAATGACCGGACAGTGAATGCCTTCCTGAGAAATAACAGCACTAACTCCTTTTGCTACCGTATCGCATTTTGTAATGCCACCGAATAGGTTCAACAAAATCACCTTTGGTTTTGCTTTCTTCATCAATTCAAACGCTTGTTTGACCTTCTCGGGGTCATCAGTACCCCCTAAATCAAGGAATACGCCTCCCTTTCCCTTGTAATGGGTGAGAGCATCTAGTGTCGCCATCGTCAATCCCGCGCCATTCGCGATTACGCCAATGTTTCCCTCAAGTTGAATAAATGCGATGCCTTTTTCTTTTGCTTCCTGCTCCAACACCGTTAAATCCTCATGCTCAGCGATGACATCAGGATGTCGATACAATGCATCGTCGTTTATGATCATCTTTGCATCCAAGGCAATTACCTGTCCATTCGTTGAAATGACAAGGGGGTTAATCTCGACAAGTTCACAATCATAGTCTCGGAATAGTTTGTAGAGTTTCGAGATAATTTGTCCTATCTTTTTTTCTTCGTCAGTTTCAAGTTTAAGTTTGGGGAGAATCCCTCGGATGTGGAACGATTGAATGCCAATGAGTGGATTAATCCATTCTTTAAAAATAAGGTCATCAGCAACACTTTCGATATCCATACCGCCTTTACCACTCATCATGAGCAAGGGCATCCGCTGAGAACGATCCAAGGTGATACTTAGATACAACTCTTTTCGGACTCCAATTTTTTCCTCAACAAGAATCTTTCGAACAGGGAATCCTCCAATCTTCAACTTAAGAATTTGCGATAAGACCTCTTTTGCTTTTTCTTTGGCCTCAACCAGTTGTATCCCACCAGCTTTTCCCCTACCCCCAACAGGAACTTGTGCCTTGAAAACACAGGGATACGTAAGACTAGAGAGATCATTTTCTTTCTCAATTAACTTACTTTTCGGAACTGAAATTCCAACCTTTTCAAAAAATTGCTTCCCCTGATACTCAAAAAGTTTCATAATAAAGGCATGCAAGTTCAAATATTTAAGAGCTTTTTAATCCAAAAATCACATCCAACAATCTTATGAGTAATCGGAGCAAACTTAAAATCTTTGATATAGACTAAAGTATTAAGCCCGTATGTTCGAATAATTGGATCTTGAGCAATCCATCGATTCTCTTTTAAAATCTGCATGATCTTCATCATATCGGTCTTGTAATCATCATAATTTTGATACACTGAAATCATGACTGCTTCAAACATTCTGCATGAAAAAAAAACAGTTGAATCACTCATTAAAAATTCTGCTTCATTGTTTTCAATATGAGGAGGATTGCGAGGATCAAAACGAATATGATAAAAAGCCAATATTTCAAAACCAAGTTTTTTGAGATTTGGGAGATAAATTTTTCCGACTAAATCACGGTCTTCAAAACCACGCCGCAAACGCGAGACCGTGTGTCGTGAAACACCGATTTCTCTTCCGATGTCACTATCAGACATTTCTGGATAACTTACCATCATACAAAACACATTTTTTTCCGTATCTGAAACAGTGATATTACCGGTATGAAGGAAGTTTAAACGTTTTTCAGTTTCGATCTCATCAACTGATAGCCCGAAATTTTTTCGAAGCAACGGTGCAAAATCAAAAAACCGATAAATCTTGCTGATATCAAAGGGGAATACCACCATGACAGGGTATTGTTCTTCTAATAATCCTCTGCTACCAAAGGTCTGTGTTCGGATATCATTAATACGACCGACTGTTGCATAATCATGTGAAAAACTAAGGGAAAAACCTTTGTCTTGTTCACCTACTGAAAAAAAGATTTCTTCAAAAATTTCTATAGTTTTTCCGGTAATTTCTATTCTTTCCTGGAGTGGAATTAACGGACTAAAGTTTGTATAGATCACGACAATCATCTGACAGTTGATATTTTGAAGATGAGGAATAATGAGTTTTCGTATGAGTCCATCTTTTTTTAATCGATGTCGTATTGAGGTTACGGTCGAATGTTTTAGGTCTAATTTTTCAGACAGTTCTTTGTCCGTAAGTTGGGGATAGCTTACGATACCGTAAAGCATTGTTTTTTCTTTTGAAGTTAATTCATACTTCTTCATTTGATTAATAAGAAGGCAAATTTGTATATAAAACTTATTATCATTTAATTAAAAGAAAAATTAATAATTGATAATATGTTAAAAAAATTTTATTAATTTGACCTAAAACATAAATATTGGCGTAATCTTTAGAATTATGATAATACGTCAAAAACGTTATAACGGACGACTTCTATATGAATTCTTAATTGTGGGTCGAGGTTTGTTGTCAAATGGCAGTAAACGCCATAAACAGGGATCCAATAAAAAAATCAAACTATTTCAAGAATGGAATAATTATTTTTTTTATTTTATGGGGAAGGCACCATGAATAAAAGTCGTCAAATTGTTATTGAGAAGCCTAAAAACAATACAAAAAAATCAAAAAATGGAAAATTAAAAACTGGGGAAGTTGAAGTTTTTATTATGGGTAAAAGCTACAAAGTTCCGGCGGGCCTTACAATTATGAAAGCATTAGAATTTGCTGGCTATCGATTTATCCGTGGCTGTGGTTGTCGTGCAGGGTTCTGTGGTGCATGCTCTACGGTGTATCGTATCGAGGATGAACAGAAACTAGGATTTGATCTTGCCTGCCAGAAAGTTGTTGAAGATAAAATGTATCTTGTTCAACTCCCGTTTGTCCCCGCCTCAAAAGCAGAATATGATATCGAAAAACTTGAACCGTCGGACATAACACTTATCACGATGTACCCAGAAATTGCTCGTTGTGTATCATGTAACACGTGTACAAAATCATGCCCTCAGGATATCGAAGTGATGAAATATATTCAATGTGCCATCAGAGGAGATATTGCCAAATGTGCTGAGATCTCATTTGATTGTATTCAATGTGGACTTTGTGCGATGAGATGTCCTGCGGATATAAAACATTACCATGTCTCCCAACTCGCTCGACGCCTTCGCGGGAAATATATTGATCCAAAATCAAATAATCTTGCAAAACGGCTAAAGGAAATAGAAGATAGAAAATACGATAATGAAATTGATGGGCTTATAAAAATGGAGAAAAAAGAAATCACAGAGTTATACAAAAAACGTAAAATAGAAGCTGAAGAAGCAGTAGCTCAGGGGGGAGACTAATCATGAAATTAATTGATGGGTACCCGGAGTACATGTTAAAATCGATTGCCCTTGTCGAACAAAAACGAAAACGGAATATGTCACATCCAGTAAAACCAATGAGTATGAAGGAACGGGAGGAAAATCTCTCAAAATACCATCCTGATTATATGGATGGAACACGAAGGAAACTCAGATTGGGTGCTGATAAAGGCAAAGAGTTCTATAATGGTATAGCTGATCTTTTAGAAGCAAGACTAGTACTGAATGCAAATGACGTTGATCTCAGTAAAATCGATTATGATGTTGATATATTAATTATTGGGGGTGGCGGTGCTGGAACTGTTGCTGCTTTGTTTGCATATGAATCTGGCATTGCATGTGATAAAATTTTAATTGTGACAAAGCTTCGTCATGGTGATGCAAATTCGATGATGGCTCAAGGCGGGATTCAGGCAGCAGATCGACCGCAGGATAGTCCTGCCCTTCATTATCTTGATATTTATGGCGGTGGCCATTTTACCAATAAACCTGAGCTAGCAAGGGCACTTGCACTAGACGCACCAGGGATTATCAAATGGCATGAAGAACTTGGAGTTATGTATGATCGTCAAGATGACGGTGAATTTCAGGAGCTATCTGGTGGTGGGACCTGTCGGAACCGTATGCATAGCGCTAAGGATTACACAGGCATGGAACTGTTACGAAATATTCGAGACAATGCGAGAAATCTTGAATTACCAGTTCTTGAGTTCTGCCCTATTGTCGAGCTGCTAATGGATAACAAAGGAAAGGTTGCAGGTGGTGTTGCCTTCAACCTTGAAACTTTTGAATATTATGTGATTCGTGCAAAAGCAACAATCCTTGCCACCGGTGGATCCGGTCGTCTGCATTTATCAAACTACCCAACCACGAACCATTATGGTGCCACAGGTGATGGGCTTGTTATGGCGTATCATGTAGGAGCAAACCTTCGCGATCTTGATACCATCCAGATTCATCCGACTGGTGATGCATACCCCGAGCCGATCGTTGGAATTCTATCCACAGAAAAAATCAGAGGACTCGGCGCTATCCCGGTCAATGCTAATGGTGACCCATTTGTATTCCCCTTGGAGCCTCGTGATGTAGAATCAGCTGCCTTTATTAAAGAATGCAAAGAAGGCCATGGAATAATCACTCCAACCGGCATGCCCGGTGTTTGGCTTGACACCCCTATGATAGATATCATACATGGTGAGGGAACCTGTGCATTAAAATTATCTGGTGAAGTACGGAAATTCAAACGATTTGATATCGACATGGCAAAACATCCCATTCTTGTGTACCCCACGCTTCATTATCAGAATGGCGGCGTTGAAATCAACGAAAAAACTGAGACAAAAATCCCTGGTCTTTTTGCTGCGGGTGAGGTGACGGGAGGAGTCCATGGTAAAAACAGATTGATGGGGAATTCTCTTCTTGATTACAACGTGTTTGGTCGTCGGGCAGGTATCTATGCTGCAAAATATGTTAAAAAAGTAAAAATTGGGAAATTAACACTTAGTCATTTAGATAAATACAAAAAAATGATTGAACAAGCAGGTATTGATTCGAAAAAAACTGCGCCTATTCTTCTTCCTGAATATCGGGGTGAAAAAGCAATCTCTCGCGCACTCGATATCTTCTGAGGTTCTCATATGATAGAAGTAAATGAAGATTGGTGTAAAGGCTGCAACATCTGCATTGAACGATGCCCTGTTGCAGCATTAGAAGAATCAGACACATTAAATAAAAGAGGGATACGCCCACCGAAATTAAAAAAAGTTAATGAATGTAATGATTGTCGTCTCTGTGAACTCCTTTGCCCTGACATGGCAATCATGGTAGTTCGTGGAGAAAAAAAGAAACAGCAAAAAAAGAGTTTATTACGACCAGTTGGAGGACGAAGGTAAATGATCTATAAACGAGATCCGATACGAATACGTGGTGTCTTAGGTAATAACAAACAATTTATTCTTGGTGATATGGCCTGTGTCTATGGCGGTATCCTTGCCGGATGTTCATTTTTTGGGGGGTACCCAATAACGCCTGCATCAGAAATCGCTGAGGGAATGGCTCGATTGCTTCCACGCGTTGGAGGAACATATATCCAAATGGAAGATGAAATTGGAAGTATCGCTGCAGTCATTGGAGCGTCATGGGGTGGCTCAAAATCTATGACCGCGACATCAGGTCCTGGTTTTTCACTCATGATGGAAAACTATGGGTATGCAGTGATGACCGAAACCCCCTGTGTTATTGTAAATGTGCAAAGAACTGGACCATCAACGGGACAACCGACGCTTGGCGCTCAGGGTGATATGATGCAAGTTCGATGGGGAACCCATGGAGACATTGAGGCAATAGCTCTTGCCCCCAGTACTGTTCAAGAATGCTTAGATTTCACCATTGAAGCGTTTAACCTTGCAGAAAAATATCGCAATCCTGTCTGCGTCATGACTGACGGAGAAGTCGGTCATCTGAGAGAACGAATAATCATCCCAGATGAAAAAGATCTAAAGATAGTGAATCGACATCCCGCAACAATCGATAAGAAGAAGTTCATTCCGTTCAGTGAGTCACAAACCCGAAAAAGCAAGGTGCCTGATTTTCCTACCTTTGGAACCGGGTACCGAACGTATGTGACTGGACTGACTCATAATGAAAAAGGATTCCCAGCAACAGATAAACAAAAAGATCATGAGAAACTCATTAAAAGAATTACCTCAAAAATATCTGATGACATAGAGAAACTTACCATGGTTGAAAAAACTAATTTAGAGGATGCAAACATCGCATTTGTCACCTATGGTGCTTCAGCACGACCTGCAGAAACTGCAATGGAACTCGGTAGGCAGAAGGGAATCAAAGTTGGATTGCTCCGTCTGAAAATGGTCTGGCCGTTTCCAGAAAAAGTCATCCATAAACTCGCAAAAGATGTTGATACCATCATTGTTCCAGAGATGAATCTTGGACAGATTGTTCATCCTGTTCGAGAAGCTGCTTGTGGACAATGTGAGGTTATCAGTGCACCAAAAGTCGGTGGAGAAATCCATCTCCCCGATGAATTATTGCAATACTTAGGGGGAAAATAACATGGTTGAAATGAAAAACGCTGAGGATCTAAATAAAAAATTTCTCCGCGATGGCATGTGGCCAACAATATTTTGTAATGGATGCGGTGACGGGGTTGTCTTAGAATACACTTTATGGGCGCTTGAAGAACTGGGTTGGGACATGGACAAGGTAGTGTTTGCCTCTGGTATCGGATGTTCCTCACGGTTACCAGGGTACATCAACGCCGATGGATTACATACCACCCATGGAAGGGCGCTTGCATTTGCCACAGGGATAAAGGCAGCAAACCCTGAACTCAAACTTATTATTTTTACAGGAGATGGTGACTGCGCAGGGATCGGAGGGAACCATTTCATCCATGCGGCACGACGAAATATCGACATGACCGTCATTATGATCAATAATTTTATTTATGGAATGACCGGGGGACAACTCTCACCGACGACACCGCTGGGAAGTATAGCGACAACCGCACCCCACGGGAATATCGAACCACCGTTTGATATCTGTAATTTAGCAAAAGCATTAGGAGCAAATTATGTTGCCCGCTGGACAGTTACTCATCCATATCAACCAATTAAATCAGTGAAAGCTGCCCTTGAGAAAAAAGGATTTTCCCTTGTTGAATTCCTTGCTCCATGCCCGACGGCGTATGGGCGAAGAAACAAATTAGGTGATATCCAGAAACTCTGGGAATGGTATGATAACAACACGATTTTAATTGAGGATTATGAACGAATAATGAATTATGGTACTGATGAGGAGAAAAAACAAATGCGTCATATGTTTCCTATCGGGGTGTTCCAAGATTTTGATAAACCAGGGTTTTTTGAGGAATATGGAAAACTTGTGAATCGACTCATGGATTCTTCTTCCAGAAAAGAAAAGGTGGTGGTGCAAGAATGAAGAAAGAAATCCGAATCTGTGGTTTTGGTGGTCAGGGTGTTATTTTAGCTGGTTTTATCATTGGAAAAGCAGCAACGGTATTCATGGATTATAATGCAGTACAAAGTCAATCCTATGGCCCAGAGGCCCGGGGAGGCGCGGCTCGCTCTGAAGTGATCATTTCTGATGAAAAAATCGGTTACCCACGTCCAATAAGCGTTGATGTGTTCGTCGCCATGTCCCAGGAGTCATTTGATGCATATCGCAATGATATCCGGGATGATACTCGTATCGTGATTGATCCTGAGCTAGTGACGAAACATAATATTGGCCGACCCGTCTACAAAGTACATGCACAGCAAATCGCTGAGAAACTCGGTAACAAAATTGTGACCAATATCGTGATGGTCGGAGCAGCAACAAGCATCATTGATTTATTGGAGCCTGAAGCAGTGAAAAAGGCTGTCATCGACAGTGTCCCAAGTAGGTTTAAAGAAATGAATGTCATGGCATTTGAAAAGGGATTAGAGGCAGGGAACAATGCCCTCAAAGAAAAATAATCAAAAAATGGATCATGATTTAGGGATACCCCTTTGCGATGATTATTTCTTCGATGAACCAGAAGCAATCGAACAAGAAGAAAAAATGCCTGAGCCAGCCAGTACTATCCAAAAAATCTCAGAGGTTGTAACACGGAAGAAAAAACGGATTATCTACGGGGATGTACTCATTGTTGGAGCGGGAATCTCAGGAATGCAATCCGCTCTGGATATCGCAGACAAAGGATACAAAGTCGTTATCATTGATAAAACATCTACGATCGGCGGGGCGATGGTAAAACTTGATAAAACATTTCCCACGAATGACTGCTCGATTTGTACCGCTGCCCCAAAAATGGTTGAGCTCGCTCGTCATCCAAATATTGAACTTATTACCTATGCTGAGATGAATAAACTTGTTGGTAAAAAAGGTGACTTTACCGCACAGATCTGGAAAAAAAGTAAATATGTTGACCCGGATAAGTGCACGGGATGCGGTGATTGCGCCGAAGTCTGTCCCGTTGAAATCATAAGTCCGTTTGATGAAAAAATATCGACACGAAAAGCTGTCTACATTGAATTTCCACAAGCAGTTCCAATCGTGTATACGGTCGATATCGAAAAGTGCGTTGGTTGTGGTTCTTGCGACAGGGTCTGCGAACCAGCAGCGATTAGTTTTTTAGAAAAATCAGAAGAAATTGAAGTTCATGCAGGAAGCATTATCATCGCGACCGGTTTTGAGGTCTTTGAACCAACAGAAATTCGAAAAGAATACGGATACGGGAAATACGAAAACGTCCTCACCGCAATGCAAATCGAACGACTGCTTTCTTCGTTTGGACCAACCAGTGGTAAGGTCCTACGTCCCTCAGATTATAAAAAACCAAAAAAAATCGGATGGATTCAATGTGTCGGCTCACGAAGCGAACAACAAGGGTACCCATATTGTTCACGTGTGTGCTGCATGTACGCAACCAAGGAAGCATCCATTGTCAAAGAATCAAATCCAGAGATAAACATCACTATTTATTATATGGATATCCGTGCCTATGGAAAGGATTTTCAACAATACTATGATCATGCGAAAAAACTTGGAGTCAAATATGTTCGTGGACGACCATCCTCAGTATATGAGAATAAGAATAAGAGTCTGATAGTACGGTATAAGGATACCCTCACAGGAAAAATCAAAGAGGATACGGTTGATCTGTTAGTCTTATCAACATCCATTATTCCTGCGAAAGGAAATAAGAAACTTGCAGAAATCATTGGCTTAGAAGTCGATGAAAATGGTTTTTTCAAACAGGAGTCTCTCCTTGAGAACCCAGTAGAATCCTCTAAAGAAGGCGTGTATCTGGCAGGATGTATCCAAGGACCAAAAGATATCCCGGATAGTGTTTCCATGGCCAGTGGGGCTGCTGCAAAAGCGGTTGCTCCGATTAAAGATCGACAACGACATATCGGCAAGGAATTTCCTCCTGAAAAAGACATTTCCAAAGAAGAGCCACGCATTGGTGTATTTGTGTGTCATTGTGGGAAAAACATTGCTGGGTATCTCGATGTTGAGAAAGTCACTGAGGAAGTAAAAAAACTTCCGAATGTTACTCATGCTGAACATGTCATGTTTGCCTGTTCACAGGATAGCGGTAAAAAAATCAAAGCTCTCATCAAAGAAAAAAACCTGAATCGTATTATTGTTGCAGCGTGCTCACCCCGGACCCATGGAGGGTTATTCCAAGATACCTTACTTGAAGCAGGGTTGAATAAATATTTGTTTGAAATGGCGAACATTCGAAATCAATGCTCATGGGTTCATTCGGATGATTGGGAGAAAGCAACCATAAAAGCTATTGATTTAGTAAAAGCATCTGTCGCAAAAGTATCTCTTCTTGAACCTCTCAGTGAGGAAGAGTTTTCCATTCTTCCAAGTGTGCTTGTCATCGGCGGGGGAATTTCAGGGATGAAAGCAGCACTGGCACTTGCTGAGATGAATGTGAAATCCTATCTTATTGAACGAGAAAAAGAACTCGGTGGCCGCCTCAAACAACTCAATACGATGTTTCCTACAGATAAAAAAGCCCAGGACATCATCGATCCGTTAATTAAAAAAGTCACGACGAATAAATTGATAACGGTAATGACGGGTGCCGAGCTTGTTAGCATTGAAGGATTTATCGGGAATTATAAAGGGACAATTAAACAGAAAGGAAAAAAGAAACAGCTTGGCATTGGAACAATTATTGTCGCAACCGGTTTTCGAGAAATTGATCTTAAAGGAGAATATCAACATAAAATAAATGAAAATATTTTATCTCAGACAGAGCTTGAGGAAAAAATTAAAAAAGGGACATTGAAAAAACCCAAAAATGTCGTCATCATCAATTGCGCAGGAGCAATGGATGAACAACGACCGTATTGTTGCCGTATTGGGTGTGGAGTTGCGATTAAAAACGCAAAAGTAATTAGTGAAAAGTACCCCGGCTCAAAAATCTATCTCTTATATCGTGACATGAGGGTGTTTGGGAAAGAGGAAGAAGAATATTATTCGAACGTTATTAAAAATCATCATGTGACGGTTATTCGCTATCCCGGTGAGAAAAAACCAGAGGTTATTCTTGATAAAAAAGATCCGAAAAAGGGTCCGATGAAGATTAAAGTCTATGATGATATCCTTGAAGAGGAGCTGACGCTTCCTGCAGATCTCGTTGTTCTTACCGTGAACACTGAAGGTGAGGTGCTGACAGAGTCGCTGAAGAACATGCTGAAGATACCAGCTGATTCCGCAGGATTCTTTTTAGAGGCCCATGCAAAAATCCGTCCGTTGGATTTCGCAACCGATGGGATTTACCTTTGCGGAGCGGCCCATTACCCGAAGAATCTCGTTGATTCTATTGCTCAAGCAGAAGGTGCTGCATCCCGTGCAGCAATCCCGATTATGCAGGAGAAAATGAAAGGAGAAGGCCAAGTTGCAGAAGTCAATGAAGAGTTGTGTAGTGGCTGTAAGACCTGTGAACAACTGTGTGCCTATTCTGCCATTGAGATAAAACCACGGCAGAATGACCCTGAACATTTTGTTGCTACGGTAAATAAAGCACTTTGTAAGGGATGCGGCTCATGCGCAGGAGCGTGCCCGTCCGGTGCGATCGAACAGAAAGGGTTCCGGAGTAAACAAATCCAAGTCATGCTTGAAGCACTCCTTGGGGCAGGTAAAAAATGAAGAAGAAAATTGAGAAAAACAAAAAGTTTAGTAAGATCGTATTCAAAAAAGGAGGCCTTGCCAAGGAAGTTGAAGACCTCTGTGGAGAAAATCTGTTCGGGTGCTACCAATGCGGAACATGCTCCGCGGGATGTCCCTTTGTTGATGACATGGATCTCGCACCCGATGAAGTCATCCGATATGTTGTTCTTGATCGGTCAGAGGTCCTGAGTTCAAAGACCATTTGGTTGTGTTCCTCATGTTTCACCTGTGCTGAACGATGTCCACGTGACATTAATATTACAAAAATTATGGAGGCACTTCGTCAGATAATTCTTCGAAAAAAAATTGATCAGAGTAATCCAATAAAAATATCAAAAAAAGAGCGAGAATCTATTCCTCAGCTCGCCTTTGTAAGCTTGTTTAGAAAAAATGTTGGATAAAAGAACAATAAAAAGTGAGTAGCATGAAACTGCTCTATTACCCCGGATGTACCCTAAAAACCTCTGCAAAAAACCTTGAGAAGACAGCAATCGAAGTCACCAAGGCTCTTGGTCATGAACTAGTGGAAATGAAAGATTGGAATTGTTGTGGCGTAGTCGCTTCACTTACTAGCGATGATCTGATGCGTCACCTTGCCCCCTTACGGAATTTAATTCACGTGGAGGACGAAGGGGAAAACAAGGTAATAACACTGTGTGATATGTGTTGTAACACATTAAAACAAACAAATCTTCGTGTGAAAGAAAAACCTGAGGACCTCAAGACGCTTAATGCGTTTATGGACCGGGAGAATGACTATAAAGGAACTGTTTCCGTGCTTCACTTTCTTGAATTTCTCCGAGATGAAATCGGATTTGCCACGTTGAAAAAAAAGGTAAAAAATCCTTTAAAAGGGATAAAAATAATGCCCTATTACGGGTGCATGCTACTTCGTCCACGGGAAGTAAGTATCGATGACCCAGAAGAACCAACAATTCTCAGTGACCTGCTCAGATCCCTTGGCGCTGAGACTGTCGATAATCCGTTTAAAATAGAATGTTGTGGGTCGTACAATACCGTTGAGCAAAAAGAAATTGTTTCCCGAAGAGCACATCGAATCACAAGCTTTGCACTCGACCAAGGTGCTGATGCCATCGTACTCTCCTGTCCGTTATGCCGGTTTAATCTTGACATGAGAGGAAAAGAAGCAGAGAAACTTTTCAAGGGATACAAACAAATACCGGTCTATTATTACACCCAACTAATCGCAGTTTCATTAGGGCTTGACCATAGTGTCTATGGTTTCGACCAGCATGTGGTTGATCCAACTCTATTGTTGAAAAAAAAGGGGATTTTAGAGAGTAGAAGGATAAAAATCTAAAAAAAACATGGTGAATGGTATGAGTAAAGAAGAAAAGAAATCTCAATCAAAAGAAACAAAGAAATTACAGCTTGCGTTTTATTGGGCAGCGAGTTGCGGGGGATGCGAAATTGCGGTGCTCGATATTAATGAAAAAATTCTTGATGTCATCGCAATTGCAGACATCCTCTTTTGGCCGGTTGCGATAGATACAAAATACAAAGACGTCGAAGCAATGGCAGATAAAAGCATTGACGTCTGTTTCTTTAATGGTGCGATTCGAACAACAGAACAAGAACATCTTGCCAACCTCCTTAGGAAAAAAGCAAAGGTGCTCGTTGCGTTTGGCGCCTGTGCAGTCAACGGGGGCATCCCTGGTCTTGCCAATGTAGCAAACAGAGAGGAAGTATTCAAGGTCGCTTATCTCGATAACCCTTCGACAGAGAATCCAAAGAAAATCACTCCGAAAACATCTGTGAAAGTCAAGGAAGGAACATTGACTCTTCCTGAATTTTATGACACGGTAAAAAGTCTCAATCAAGTAGTTGATGTTGATTACTATCTGACTGGTTGTCCACCAACACCGGATATGATTATGACTGCTGTCGGTGCAATTGTTGAAAATAAACTTCCACCAAAAGGTTCGATTATTGCTCCCTTGAAATCGGTATGCGATGAATGTCGGTTTGAAAAATCTGAAAAGAAAATCAAGCAAATCAAACGAGTCTATGAACTCGAAAAATTCGAGGAGAAATGCCTGCTTGAACAAGGAGTCATCTGCATGGGACCTGCCACACGAGGTGGATGTAGTGCACGCTGTTTAGATGCCAATATGCCCTGCACCGGATGCGGTGGCCCAACACCTAATTCTCTTGACCAAGGAGCAAAAATGATCTCAGCACTTGCCTCGATTCTTGGGTTGGAAGGTGAAGAAAAAATGAGCGATGAAGAGGTTGATAAATTGATTGATCAAGTCGTTGATGTCACGGGAACGTTTTATAAGTATACGTTACCAACCTCTCTTATTAACCGGAAGGTGATAAAATGAAAACAATAACAATTGATCCAATCACACGATTGGAAGGACATGGAAAGATCAGTATCTTCCTTAATGACGAAGGAGATGTTGAAAATGCCTATCTTCAGATCCCGGAGCTTCGGGGGTTTGAGCGGTTTTCCCAAGGACGCCGCGCAGAGGATATGCCTCAGATAACCTCTCGAATCTGCGGGGTGTGCCCTGTCGCTCATCATTTTGCTGCAACAAAAGCTCTTGATGCAGCATTTCATGTTGATCCACCCTCCGCGGCAAAGAAACTCCGAGAATTAATGTATGCCGGATATTTTATCTATGATCATATCCTTCATTTCTACTACTTGGGCGGACCAGATTTCGTTGTTGGACCGGATGCACCACCAGCGAAACGTAATATTATCGGTGTTATTGAGAAAGCAGGGGTAGAAATCGGAAAAGAAGTCATAAAACATCGCGCGTACGGCCAGAAAATAACAGCCATCCTTGGAGGAAAAGCGACCCATCCTGTGTGTGGTCTTCCTGGTGGTGTATCAAAATCACTGTCAAAGGAGGAAGTAAAAGACATTGAGACGATGGCAAAATCCTGTGTTGAATTCGCTAAGTTTTCCTTAAAATTATTTGATGATATCGTACTGAAAAACAAAACCTATGTTGATTTAATTCTCAGTGACCCGTATCAACTTGCGACCTACAACATGGGAATGGTCGATAAAAACAACAAAATCAATTTCTATGACGGAACCGTGCGGGTCACCGACCAAAAAGGAAAAGAGATCGTAAGATTCAACCCAGAAGAATACACTAAACATATCGTTGAACATGTTGAAGAATGGAGTTATATAAAATTCCCCTATCTTAAGAAAATCGGATGGAAAGGCTTTATCGATGGAAAAGACAGCGGCATTTATCGCGTTGGCCCGCTTGGTCGTTTGAACG
The DNA here is from genome assembly GCA_964526175.1 of uncultured Thermoplasmatales archaeon. Classification (GTDB taxonomy): domain Archaea; phylum Thermoplasmatota; class E2; order DHVEG-1; family DHVEG-1; genus SM1-50. Next base: position 34,112 of record CAZGIV010000001.1, read on the forward strand.
CTTCTGAGGGAATGGCAACACCGCTTGCAGATAAGGAGTACAAAAAAATGTTTGAGACTCTTGGCGGAAAGGCAGTGAACTCAACGCTAGCGTTTCACTGGGCACGGCTCATTGAACTACTCTATGCAACGGAGCGATCTATGGAGCTGATTCAGGATCCTGAAATCACATCGGATAAGATCCGTAACCCAGTTGGCGAACCAGGGGAAGGGGTTGGTATTGTGGAAGCAGCCCGTGGAACCCTTATTCATCATTACAAGCTTGATAAAAAAGGGTTAATCGAAAAAGCAAACCTTATTGTTGCTACCACGAACAACGCAGGTGCCATTAACATGTCGGTCAGAAACGCAGCAAAGGGAGTAATTAAGAAAGGAAACGTGAGTAACGGTATCCTCAACATGGTGGAAATGGCGTTCCGTGCCTATGATCCTTGCTTTGCGTGTGCAACCCATACACTTCCTGGTGGAATGCCCCTTGAAGTCAACATCTATGACCATAAGAAAAGTTTGTATAAGACATTTAAAAGGATGTAGAGGAAAACAGAGATGAAGACCATTGTCTTAGGGATCGGAAATCCAATTCTTCGTGATGATGGGGCCGGGATTCATGTTGCCCATCAGCTGAAACACTACATAACAGACCAAAAAGTTACCATTGACGAGGCATACACCGGTGGGATGAATCTTCTTGATATGATGATTGGCTACGACAAAGCAATTCTTATCGATACCGTCAACATTGCAGATGCAAAGAATGGTGAAGTAAAACGATTGACGCTTCAGAACTCCAGTGCTACGTGTCACTCCTGCAATCCCCATGACGTCTCTCTTCAGGAAGCCCTCAGACTTGCAGAAAAACTTGGTGAAAAGAATATTCCAAAGGAGATTATCGTAATTGGTATTGTTGTAAAAGAAATACCGATTCAGTTTGGGGAACAATTAAGTAAAAACATCCAAGCGGCAGTACCAAAAGCTGTTGAAATGACATTACTTGAATTAAAAAAAATCCAACGAAGGAGGAAAAAAGAACTAACATAAAAAAATTTGAGGTGAGCACAGAAGATGAAAAAAGAATTTGAACCAAACATCATAGGCTTTCTCTGTAACTGGTGTAGTTATGCAGGAGCAGACCTTGCAGGAACCAGTCGACTGAAATACCCTTCGAATATTAAATCGATTCGGGTCATGTGTTCAGGTAGAGTCGACCCTATCTTTATTCTGGAAGCGTTAAAAAAAGGTGCTGATGGTGTTCTTGTCGCAGGATGTCATCCCGGAGATTGTCATTATCAATCAGGTAATTATAAGACAAATCGGCGAATAAAACTATTAAAGAAACTTCTTGGGGAACTCGGGGTTGAACCCGAGCGAGTACGTTTTGAATATATCTCAGCATCAGAAGGACAGAAATTCGCTCAAGTTGTCACTGATTTTGTTGCTGAGTTAAAAAAACTTGGACCAAATCCAATTAAGGAAGAAACATGCATATCGATATAAAAAAATTACAAGAAATTGTTGGGGTAGAAAACGTTCGTGATAATATCGCTGATCGCTATGTCTATGCTTCTGATGCCTCTGTTCACCGTCATCTCCCTGACATTGTTGTAAGACCAAGCACTATCGAAGAAGTCCAACATATTCTTCGCTATGCGAACGACAATAAAATCCCTGTTGTTCCCCGAGGGGCAGGATCAGGGATGTCCGGACAGACCGTCCCAATTGCAGGTGGCATTGTTCTTGATATGAAGCGAATGAACAGAATTATCGAGATACGACCAGAAGATGTTCTCTGTAAAGTAGAACCCGGTGTGATTAACGATGAGTTAAACCGGGTGCTCAAGCCATCTGGGTTTTTCTTTCCTCCGACACCATCCTCAGGAATGATTTGTACAATCGGAGGAATGATTGGTACAAACGCGTCAGGAAACCGCTCGGTGAAATACGGTGCAACTCGCGATGCTATCTTAGGGATGAAAGTTGTTCTTGCAAACGGTGAACTCGTGACCCTTGGCTCAAATACCAGGGTTGATTCATCAGGTTATCAACTCGCCAAACTCATGGTTGGCTCCGAAGGGACGCTAGGGATTGTCGTAGAAGCGACATTATTAATATCTCCGATACCGAAATACCGGGCGATGGGAGTAGCGAATTTTTCAAGCCTTGAAGACGCAGGACGAATGATCTCAGATACAATTGCATCAGGTATCACTCCATCCATGCTTGAACTTATGGACAATGTCGCAATCACTGCGGTGAATAACGCTCAGCATCTCGGCTTACCAGATGTTGCAGCGATCGTCATCTTTGAATGCAATGGAATGGTCAAAGAAGCAGTAGACCATGAGATGAAACGGATTTCAGAAATATGTGAAAAGCATCAGGGAACTGGAGTGAAGATAAGTGACGATCCAAAAGAGATGAAACGGATTTATGAAGGAAGACAGAAGTTGTTCCCTTCCCTTTCCCGCTACGGGGAAGGCATGGTGTCCACTGCTCTTGCAGATGATATGGCGGTCCCTATGTCAAAAATTGCTGATGCAGTTCATGAAATTCACGAGATTGCGAAACGTAATAATGTTGTGATGAGCGCGTACGGTCATTGTGGAGCAGGATTGATTCATACAAAAATTTTGATGGATACTAATAAAAAATCCCAGTGGCAGGATGCAAAAAAAGCAGTAAAAGAAGTCTATGAGTACATCCAGGCACTCGGGGGGACCACCTCTGGTGAACATGGAATAGGGATTTCAAAAGCACCATCTTGGAAAGAAGAAAAAAAAGATTCATTAGCATTAATGAAAGCCATTAAAAAAACATTTGACCCAAATAACATCCTGAATCCTCAAAAACTTATGGATGCACCAGAAGACTGGTTGACAGCAACACCACTTCGTTATCACATGTCCGCCTAAACGATCTTGTTATGAGGGAGTAATTGTGACAACAACAAAGAAAACATCTCATCTTCAAAAACATGAACAAGAAATGAACGTATGCATCAGATGCGCGTATTGTTTTGAACAATGTCCCGTTATCAGAGAAGTGCAATGGGATACTGAAGGCGCTCGTGGGAAAGTGATTCTTGCCTATGGGATTCTGACTGGTGAAATTGAACCGTCTCAGTATATCGCTGACAAGCTGTTCCGGTGCACATTCTGCCGTGATTGTTTAGAGCGATGTCCGTCAAAAGTGAAGATCCTTGAAATTATTTCCTCCGCTCGGGCGGACATGGTAGAAGCAGGATTTGCTTCTGATATACAAAATCATGTTGTTCAGAACATTCATACCACCGGGAATATCTATGGCGACAAAGAGGTCGTTTCACAAGAACGAGAAGGAAAAACTCCCTTGTTCATTGGATGTCAATATCTCGGACGACCCAATAAAACAAAAAAATACATTAAAATCTTAGAGGAAATCGGAATCTCTCCTGTTGTGAAAAAGGAAGTGTGCTGCGGATACCCTCTAGAAGTCCTTGGGTTCAAAAAAGAGTTTACCATCCATAAAGAGCAATTCCAGAAATCTTTCCCATTTAAAGAAGCGATGACATTATGCCCAACATGCACCATATTTTTACACGAAGGACATAACATTAACGCGAAACATGTTCTACAGGTAATCAGCGAAAAAATCCCTTCTGCACACCTGAATATGAAAGTGACCTATCATGATCCCTGTGATTTTTCACGAGGGTTAAAACTTATTGAAGAACCACGAAAGATACTCAAAAAACTTGGTGTTGACGTTGTTGAGATGGAGACAAATAAGCAAAATTCCCGGTGTTGTGGTGGAGGAGGCGGCATCCTCATGTCTGATCAATCTCTTTCAAATGATATTGCAAAAAAACGAATTCATGAAGCCTTGGACACCGGGACAGAAATCCTTGTAACTTCCTGTCCAACGTGTGAACAGGTCCTTAAAAAAGCTGCTCAGGAAATCGGTGAAGCAGAAGGGAAGACAATGATCATTCGCAGCATTGAAGATATCATCTGGCAAGGAATTCAGGAGGCGAAAAAAAGTGCTGAAGCTACTAAAGCTTGATCATCTTCAAGGCCAGCAATCCATGCTTATTTTCCATGCACTCGCGCGTCTCGGGTTCGAAGGACTAGTACTAGTGTCTCCAGATATACCGTTAGCATCGATAGGATATTTCCAGGATGCAGAAAAAGAAATTGATCTTGCAGCCTGTAAAAAACTAGGGATTCCAGTGATGCGGCGGGAAGTTGGTGGTGGAGCAACCTATCTTGATCATAACCAAGTATTTTATCAACTGATTTGGCGAAAGGGACACCTGGCGTTCCCAACTCGGGTAAAAGACATCTTCTCCGTGCTCTCACAACCAGTATGTGATACGTACCATGACTTCGGCATTGAAACACACTTCAGAGCAGAAAATGACATCATCACAAAAAACCAGCGGAAGATTGCTGGTGAAGGCGGTGGAGATATAGGCGAAAACATAGTGTTTGTTGGCGGTATTCTTCTGGATTTTGATTTTTCAACGATGAGTAAAATCCTTAAAGTTCCTGATGAAAAATTCAGGGATAAAATCTATAAAAGCATGGAAGAAAACCTTACGACGATGAAACGAGAATTAGGATACTTACCTGCTCGAGAGGAGGTAGTAACTTCTCTGGTTACAAATTTTGAACACCTTCTTGGGCCTTTGCAACCGATGATTCTTACCTCAGATGTTTTTGATAAAATGATCGAGCTTGAGCAACTATTCACCTCTGATAGATTCTTGTTTAAAAAAACCCCACGAATCCCTAACGGTGTTAAAATCCGCGAAGGAGTCGAACTGCTCTATAGCACCTATAAAGCACGAGGAGGGTTAATTCGAACGTCCCAGGAGATTAAAGATAATATGATCCAAACAATAGGAATCTCAGGTGATTTTCAGTTCTATCCTAAATCAGAGCTGAGTGGATTGGAACAAAACCTTCAACAAACCAAACGAAAAGAACACGAATTGATTTCCAAAGTTGAGGATTTCTATCATGAAAACAAAATAGAAAGCCCAGGAGTAGAACCTGAGGATGTTTCTGATGCAATCATGGAGGCAAAAAAAAATGATTGATTCAAAAAAATTAGATCCGAATTTTAAATATGAAGTATCTGCAGAAATTGGTGGAACAAATATTAATCGATGTTTCGCCTGTGGAACCTGTACCGCAGGATGCCCCGTCCGTGAGATTGATGAAAAATATAATCCACGAAAAATCATCCACATGGTATTGCTTGGGATGAGAGAACGTGTATTAAAAAGTGATTTCATCTGGCTCTGTTCTACCTGTTACACTTGTTATGATCGATGCCCGCAGGATGTACAATTAACCAGCATTATGACCGCATTAAAAAACATCGCGGCGCGTGAGGGATATATCCATCCGTCCTTTAAGGAACAAAACCGTCTTGTAAGCACCTTTGGACGATTATATGAAGTCGAAGATTTTGATAATAAAAAACGAGAGAAACTAGGTCTACCCCCTATACAAAAGACATTTGAAGATCTCACAAAACTTATGCATGATATGCTACCAAAAGAGGTGACGAAATGAGATATGCACTATTCCTTGGATGTACAATCCCGGTTCGAGGGCAGAACTATGAACTGTCAGCACGTGAGGTTGCAAAAAAACTTGACATTGATTTTCTTGATGTCCCAGAATTCTCCTGCTGCGGGTTTCCCGTAAAATCATCCAATTATGAGGCGTCATTATTAATTGCAGCACGGAATTTAGCGATCGCTGCTGAAAAAAAAGAAAAAATCTGTACGTTATGTAACGCATGCACCTCGGTTCTGACTGAGGCGAATAAGGAATTGACAAAAAATAAAGAACTCAGAGAAAAAATCAACAAGGAACTTGCAACAGTTGATAAAGAATTCAAACCAGGAGTCGAAATTAAACATTTCTCACGGATTCTTTATGAGGACATCGGCATGGATGCCATTCGAGAAAAAATTAAAACAGATCTGAGCAAACTCAGTATGTCGATTCATTACGGGTGCCATTACCTCAGACCCTCAGAATTATATGATTGTTTCGATGATGCAGAAAACCCATCGACGGTCGAAAACCTTGTGGCAGTGACGGGAGCCGCAGTCGTTGATTATAAAAACAAGTTAGATTGTTGTGGAGGAGCGATTCTTGGTGTAGAAGAAGACATCGCGTTGTCCATGGCGAAACAGAAACTCGATCATATCACCGCAAACAAGGTTGATGCATTAGTCACCATTTGTCCGTTTTGTTCAATTATGTATGAGGATAACCAGAAGAAAATTGAAACAAAATTCAATGTGAATTATAACCTGCCGGTGTTGTATTATCCACAGGTACTTGGTCTTGCGTTAGGAGTTGATCCAAAACAACTCGGGTTCCGACTCAATAAAGTTCGACCAACAGCAATTCTTGAAAAACTCGGGGTGACCCTGTAATGAAAAACTCTTCGAAATCTGGTAAAATAGGCTCAGTTCTCGTAGTTGGCGGCGGTATTGGAGGCATGCAAGCTGCCCTTGATCTCGCTGACTCCGGGTTTAAAACCTATCTGTTAGAGGAAAAACCAGCGATTGGTGGAGTCATGGCCCAACTCGATAAAACATTTCCAACCAATGATTGTTCTATGTGCATTCTTTCCCCGAAACTCGTAGATGTGGGCCGACACCCAAATATCGATTTAATTACATATGCTGATTTGCAAGAAATCACAGGGAACAGCGGGAATTTTCAAGTGAAAATTCGTAAGAAAGCAAGTTATGTAGACTCTGAGAAATGCACAGGGTGCGGTGAATGTGCAGAAGTCTGCCCGGTAGTTCTTGAGTCTGAGTTTGATGAAGGCTTATCCGATCGTCATGCAATCTATAAAATGTATCCTCAAGCTATTCCTAATGTCTTTACTATTGATAAAATCGGGATCCCGCCGTGCATGAATGCATGTCCGGCGAATGTGAATGTTCAGGGATACGTTGCATTGATTCGGGAGGGAAAATTCCAGGAAGCCGCGGATCTTATCCGTGAACGTAATCCATTCCCGGGAGTCTGCGGAAGGATTTGTACCCACGTCTGCGAGGAGAACTGTAATCGGAAGGAAATTGATGAAGCAGTCGCTGTTCGAGCCTTGAAACGATTTGCTGTTGATTATGAACGGCTCCATGGCCGTAAAGAGACAAAGAAAAAGAAAAAACAGGTTGAATTACGTGGACAAAACCGTAAAATAGCAGTAATCGGCTCTGGTCCTGCTGGGTTAACGGTTGCATATGATCTTGCGAGAATGGGGTATCACCCAACTGTTTTTGAGGCACTCTCACAAGCAGGGGGAATGCTTCGGGTTGGTGTTCCGAATTATCGTTTACCACCAGAAGTCCTTGATTATGATATTAAAATAATTCAGGAGGAAGGAGTAGAAATTCGAACGAATACTCCGATAGGTCCTGATCTGACGTTAAATGATTTACATAATGCAGGATATGAAGCTGTTTTTATTGCGATTGGGACGCATAAAAGCAAGAAACTCGGGATCGATGGTGAAGAATTAGATGGTGTTGTGCACGCAGCAGGATTCTTGCATGATCTGGGAAGTGGAAAAAAGGTTGATTACGAGGGAAAAATTGTTGCGGTTATCGGCGGAGGAAATGTTGCGATTGATTCGGTCCGAACCGCACTCCGACTGGGAGCAAAAACAGCATTTGTTATTTATCGTCGTTCTCGTACTGAAATTCCTGCGAATAAAGAGGAATTAGAAGAATGCGAGCGTGAAGGTATTTCGTTCTATTATCTAGCTGCACCAACAAAAATCCTGGGTAAAAAAGGGAAGGTAACTGGGTTAGAATGTGTCCGAATGAAACTTGGTGAGCCTGATGATACTGGTCGGAGACAAGCCATACCAATAGAAGGCTCAACGTTTACTCTTGATGCTGATGTGGTGATCTCAGCAATTGGCCAAGCACCGCTCTTATCCCCGCTTGCGGAAGCGGAAGTTGAGTTAGGGTTAAACAAAGAAGGTATCGTTTCTGTTCCTATTCAGAACCTTGAATTAGAAGGCGTCTATGGTTTCACCGCTTTTCTACGTGCCCTTAGCATGGGTCAGAAAATCGAAATTGGGAAAAAAGTTATTGTTGTCGGAGGGGGAAACGTTGCAATTGATGTTGCTCGGTCAGCACGACGTATCGGAGCAAAGGAAATCCACCTCATGTGCGTTGAATCCCATGAGGAGATGCCTGCATTTGATTATGAAATTGAAGAAGCAGAACAAGAAGGAATCATTATTCATACGAGACGGATGCCAAAACGAATCATCGGAGTCGGTGGTCGTGCAATTGGCGTCGAAACCCTCCAGTGTACGTCTGTGTTTGATGAAAAAGGGCGGTTTAACCCTCAGATCCGACCAAATACTGAATCAGTTATTGAAGCAGATACCATCATCGTTGCTATCGGTCAGGAAGTTGACTATACACTTCTAAAAGCAGCAGATGGTGTCCTGGTCACAAAACGTGGGTTACTCCAAGTCGATAATTTAACGTATCAAACGAATATCCCCTGGATTTTTGCTGCTGGTGATGCAGTGGTTGGACCAGGGCTTGTCATTGAAGCAATCGCGCAGGGCCATGAGGCAGCAATCTCCATTGATCGACATCTCAATGGGGAAGAACTATATGAGGGAAGACCCGGAAAAGAACATATTGTAGCCCCGAAACCTGATAAAAAATTTGAAAAAAAACCTCGGGTGACAATCCCTAAACTTGATGTTGAGAAACGTGTCGAATCTTTTGAAGAAGTAGAACTTCCGTTAACAGAGGAACAGGCTCGTCTAGAAGCTCAACGGTGTTTAAGTTGTAATTTCTGCTCAATTTGTAAACAATGTGTTGAAGCATGTGAAGCAGACGCAATCGATCATGATATGAGTGAAAAAATCATTGAACTGAATGTTGGATCAGTGATTTTTGCACCAGGATATGAATTATTTGATGCAACATTGAAAAGCGAATATGGGTATGGACGATATAGAAACGTGCTCACATCACTTGAGTTTGAACGAATCCTGTCTGCATCAGGACCATACGCTGGCCATGTGGTCCGACCGTCTGACCAGAAAGAACCACGAAAAATAGCGTGGATACAATGCGTTGGATCACGTGATAACGCTTGTGGGAAAAATTATTGTTCATCGGTCTGTTGTACATACGCGATTAAAGAAGCAGTCATAGCAAAAGAACACGCACCCAACATTCAACCAACCATTTTTTATATGGATATGCGCACCTACGGGAAAGGCTTTGAATCATACTATAATCGCGCGGAAAAAGAATACGGTGTCAGATTTGTCCGATGTCGTATCTCCTCAGTCGAAGAGGATAAAAAAACCAAGAATCTCTCAATCAAATATGAAACAGAGGAAGGAACCCTGAAAAAAGAGGACTTTGACCTGGTGATTCTCTCGGTTGGTTTTACCTCCAAAGAGACCATGAAGGATTTAGCAAAAAAAGTAGGGATATCCCTTAATGAGTTTGGGTTTTGTCAAACCCCTGAGTTTGAACCGCTTGATACCGCACGTCGAGGTGTGTTTGTTTGTGGTGCTTTTTCAGGTCCAAAAGATATCCCTGAAACAGTCATGGAAGCATCAGGTGCTGCAGCAAAAGCAAGTAGTGTGATCGCTTCAGAACGAAACACGCTTGTTGAAAAGAAAGAATACCCGCTCGAGCGAGATGTCTCCGGCGAAGACCCAAGGATTGGGGTGTTCATTTGTCATTGTGGGATAAACATTGGAGCATATGTGAATGTTGAATCAGTGGTTGATTACGTAAAATCGCTGCCAAATGTGATGTATGCTGAAGAGAACCTCTACACATGCTCAGAGGATACGCAACGCAAGATTATAGAAAAAATTAAGGAACATAAGTTAAACAGAGTCATTGTTGCTTCGTGTACTCCGCGGACCCATGAACCATTATTCCAAGAAACAATTCGGGAAGCAGGATTAAATCCTCATCTTTTTGAGATGGCAAACATCCGAGATCAGTGCTCCTGGGTGCATATGAAGGAGCCAAAAGAGGCAACAGAGAAAGCAAAAGGGATTGTGAGAATGGCAGTCTCAAAAGCGCGCCTGCTTGAACCGATACAGACGATTGAATTGAATGTGACGCAGAAAGCATTAGTAATTGGTGGTGGACTTGCTGGGATGATAGCAGCACTCACAATTGCTGACCAAGGCTTTGAAGTGTTCCTTGTTGAAAAAGAAAAAGAACTGGGGGGCAATCTTCAGAATATTTCATGGACTCTTGAGGATCATGATGTCAGGCCATACATGAGATCAATCGTTGAAAAAGTAGAGAAACACCCAAAAATCAAGGTGTTTAAAAAAGCAACGGTCGATAAGGTCGATGGATATGTTGGGAATTATACGACAACGCTGAAGAATGGTGCGACAAAAGTCAAAATTGAACATGGTATAATCATTGTCGCAACAGGAGCCGAAGAGTATAAACCAACAGAATATTTGTATGGGAAAAACAATCATGTCATGACACAGTTAGAGCTCGAGAAACATCTTGCTACTGGTACCGGGTTTGGCAAAAATACTATTGTGATGATTCAATGTGTCGGTTCCCGGGAAGAAAACCGACCGTATTGTAGTAGAATCTGTTGCACTGATGCGATTAAAAATGCGTTGAAAATTAAAGAACGGCACCCAGATACAGAAATTTTCATTTTATATCGTGATATGCGAACCTATGCGTTCCGGGAAACATACTATGAGAAAGCACGTGACAAGGGTGTTCTTTTTATTCGTTTTGATAAAGATCAGAAACCAATAGTGAAAAAAGGAAAAGATGGTCTGGAAATCGAAACACGAGATATCATCCTTGGAGAAAAACTGTTGATTCATGCGGATTATCTGATTCTGAGCTCTGCGATTATTCCTGCAACGGATAATGAGCAGCTGGCAAAAAAACTGAAGGTTCCTCTGAATGAAGATGGATTCTTTTTAGAGGCGCATGTGAAACTTCGACCTGTTGATTTTGCAACAGAAGGTATTTTCCTAACCGGTATGGCACATTCTCCAAAATCGATTACGGAAACAATTGCGCAATCCTATGGCGCAGCAGCTCGAGCGTTAACGATCATTTCGAAAGATAAATATTACACGGATGCACCCATCGCATGCGTCAGTGAAGACCTGTGTAGTGGTTGTGGTGTCTGTGAGAAGATATGTCCATATAATGCGATAGAGATGGTTGCTGTTTCCAAGGATGGAAAAGAGGGGAGAGTGTCCCGTGTTATTGAAGCAGTATGTAAGGGTTGTGGGAGTTGTATTGCAGCGTGTCCGTCAGGTGCGATAGATCAGAAAGGATTCAAGCGGGAGCAAATCATTTCTATGGTTGATGCAGCGGCAGAACAGGGTACATAAAAAAAAAATATATGCGTCTCATAGTTCTACATGCATGACATAATGGGGTGCTGAGCGGATGGCGAAGGTATGACTGAGCGATTTGAACCATCGATTCTTGCATTTTTGTGTAACTGGTGCAGTTATGCAGGAGCAGATCTTGCTGGTACTAGCCGGATGCAGTACCCGACGAATGTGAAAATAATTCGGGTGATGTGCTCTGGTCGGGTGAATCCTTCCTTTGTGTTAAATGCGATGCAGAGTGGTATTGATGGTGTTATTATTGGAGGATGTCATCCAGGGGAATGTCACTACAACCAGGGGAATTATCTCACACGACGTCGTATTACTCTGCTCAAACTGCTCCTAGAATACGTCGGGATTGACCCTCGTCGTGTTCAAATGACCTGGGTGTCTGCTTCCGAAGGTGGTAAATTTGCTGAGGTGATGAAAAAGGTTACTGAGGAGATTCGAAAGCTTGGTCCCATTCAGCAAATAAAAAGGAGTAATGAATGGTAGAGATTTCGCAAATTCAAGCAGAAGCAAGAAAAATTTTTGATACCTATGACGTGCAATATATTTTAGGGTATTCAAACGAATCGTTCGGGATTCAGCCTGTACCGTTTTTTGCGAAAAAGAAACCGGATGTCAACCATCTTATTTTCTCTCCGTTTTGTGTGAATAATCTTACGATGTATCTGAAAAATTATGAGGGAAATGAAAAAATTGGTATTGTCGTGAAAGGTTGTGATAGCCGCTCATTAATCCAATTAATTATAGAAAAGAGGATACCTCGTGAAAATCTTGTCATTATTGGAATCTCTTGCGGTGGCGTTATCGATCAGAAAAAATTTCAAACCAAGTTCCCCGATGTTATCGGCTCAGTAGATGTTGTAGAAAAAGATGACCTGTTTATTTTCACCATTGCTGGAAAGAAGCATCAGGTTTCAAAGAAAGAAGTTCTGTTAGAGAAATGCATCCATTGTGAGTACCCTACTCCGTTGCTGTATGATGTTCTTCTGGGAGAAAAAAAACAGCCTTTTAAATCGGAGAGTTATTCTGATGTGAAACAAATTGAGGCAAAATCCCTTCAGGAGAAATGGAATTTTTGGGAAAAACAGTTTAGTCGTTGTATCCGATGTTATGCGTGTCGAAATATCTGTCCAGTCTGTTTTTGTAAAGAGTGTTCAGCTGAGCAGTTAAACCCGCAATGGCTGAGACGGTCAGTAACAATTTCAGAAAACACGGTATGGCATTTGACAAGAGCGTTACATGTTGCTGGACGCTGTACAGGATGTGGTGAATGCGAACGCGTTTGTCCAATGAGTATCCCATTAATGTTGCTCAATAAGAAAATGCTCAAAGAGGTAAAAGATTTATTTGAGTATACGCCAGGAATATCTGTTGATGCTAAACCTCTTCTCGCTGCCTATAAACCCGATGACCCAGAGGATTGTATCATTTAGGTGAATGAATGAAAAGCTATACGATAAAAAAAGATAAAGTATCTGATTTTATTTCACATCTGATAAAGAAGAATATTGTCTGGGGGCCAGTAAAGCAAGACGATACCATTATCTATAAACAAATCAACACACCTCAGGAGATAACCCTTGATTTTTTAAAGGTAAAAATACCACCGAAAACAATTGTTTTTCCTCAAACAGAGACGTTAGTACGCTTTCATAAAGAAAAAGACGTCACGACTGAGACACCATCACCCGAAAAAAAGGACGCCATTATCTTTGGAGTTAGACCCTGCGACGCAAAAAGCTTCCTTCTTTTTGATGCAGTGTTCAAAGGTGATTGCGAAGACCCGTTTTATTGCTCAAAAAGAGCTACGACAATTTTGATTGGTCTAACATGTATAAACCCACCAATGAATTGTTTTTGTTCAAGCGTTGGAGGAAACCCTGATGATCCAAGCGGGCTTGACATTCTCCTCACTGATATGACAGATTCATATTATATGGAGATTATTACTGAACGAGGAGAACACCTCCTAAAGGATTTTATCGGACGTACAGAAGCAACTCAACAAGATACGAAAAAGAGAGACACCATCTGTACGCAAGCCAAAAAAAGTATCAAACGTCAGGTTTCTGTTGAACGTATCGATTCAATTCTTGATGCAATCTTTGACTCGCCATACTGGGAAACCATAGCACAACGATGCATTGGATGTGGAATCTGTACGTTTCTATGCCCAACCTGTCATTGTTTCGACATCCAGGATGAATCATCACAAAACAAAGGGGCACGTGTTCGCATCTGGGACTCCTGTATGTTCTCAGAATACTCGTGCCATGCCTCTGGGTATAACCCACGAGCGACACAAATGAACCGAGTGCGAAATCGGATCTATCATAAATTTAATTATCTTCTTAAAAACAATCAGGTTCTAGGTTGTGTAGGATGCGGAAGGTGTATTGACGAATGCCCTGTTCATATTGATATTGTAGAAATTATCAAGAATGCACGGGGGGTGAAACAGTAAAAAACCCGTACCTACCTCTCCCGGCAACCATTGAACATATCGTTGAAGAAGTTGGTGGGCAACGAGCGATTAAAACATTCCGGTTAGTTTTTACAAATGTAAAAAACAAGCAGGAGTTTGCCTTTCGTCCAGGTCAATGTGTCATGGTTGGTCTTTTAGGAATCGGAGAATGTATGTTTGCGATCTCATCGTCTCCGACAAAGAAAGAGTTTGTTGAAATAAGTGTCATGAGACATGGGAAAGTTACCAATGCATTGCATAATTGTAAACCAGGGGATTCTGTTGGAATCCGCGGCCCCTATGGCAATGGCTTTCCTGTTGACAACTGGAGGGGAAAAAACCTCGTATTTATCGGTGGAGGAATCGGCCAAGCACCACTCCGGCCAGTCATTCAATATGTGATTAATAATCGAAAACAGTATGGAACTATCGATATTTTTTATGGTGCAAGAACCTCGCAAGAGCTTTGTTATAAAAATGAATTTATTGAATTAGAAAAACATACTGATTTAAACGTTCATCTCTCAGTTGACAGCGAAGAAAAAGAATGGAAGGGGTTCACAGGGTTTGTTCCTGAAAATCTTAGAAGGATAAAACCAGCAGCAAAAAACAGTATTGCAATTACCTGTGGCCCTCCTATAATGATTAAAATCGTTATCGATAATCTCATTCACCTTGGTTTTCCTGAGACGAATATTTTTACCACGTTGGAAATGAGGATGAAATGCGGTATCGGGAAATGCGGCCGATGTAATGTTGGTCCATTGTATGTCTGTAAGGACGGACCAGTGTTTTCCTATGATCAATTACACCATATCAAGGGAGAACGATGAACGAATCTCAACGAAATGCCAACGGAAAAAAACCTGTGGAAAAACCATCTAAGGTCGTTTCACAAGTACTTGTCGTCGGGGGCGGGATTTCCGGCATCCAAAGTGCTCTTGATTTAGCGAATTCGGGTTTTAAAGTATATCTTGTTGAAAAGAAGCCAAGTATTGGGGGAGTCATGGCGCAACTGGATAAAACATTTCCTACCAATGATTGTTCCATGTGCATTCTTTCTCCTAAGCTTGTTGAATCTGGACGACATCCGAATATTGAAATATTAACAGGTTCAAATGTCGAGCAGGTGAACGGACAAGCAGGTCATTTTCAGGTCACCATACGAAAACACTCCCGGTTTGTAGATATTGAAAAATGTAAAAGTTGTGGGGATTGTCGTGATGTGTGCCCGGTCATTCAGTCGAATGTGTTTGAAGAAAAGTTGTGTAACCGGAATGCAATCTATCAATTGTTTCCTCAGGCAAACCCAAGTGCATATGTGATTGAAAAACAAGGGGTTTCTCCGTGTCGGATAGCTTGCCCAGCTGGACTAAATGCGCATGCATTCATCGCGCTTGCATCACAAGAAAAATACGCAGAAGCATATGAACTTATCAAAGAGACCATACCGCTCCCAGGTTCACTTGGTAGAATCTGCTATCATCCTTGTGAAACTGAATGCAACCGAAAAGATATCGAAGAACCACTCTCCATATGTCGGATTAGACGATTTATTGCTGATTACATGTATGAACATCCAGAGACACTTTCTGACTATCAAAAAAATAAAAACGAAAAACAACTAGAAAGAAATCAAAAAGGAAGGGGCAACGATCAGAAGGTGGCAATAGTAGGTTCTGGTCCTGCTGGTATTACTGCTGCGTATGACCTCTCCAAATTAGGATATAAACCTACTATTTTCGAAGCAGAAAAATACAATGGAGGAATGCTCCACTACGGAGTACCAGACTACCGACTCCCAAAAGAATATCTTCATAAAGAAATCGACCTCCTCTGTCAAGATCAGCAAATTGAGCTAAAAAACAATCAAAAACTCGGCAGAGACTTCACCTTACAAGACCTAAAAAAACAAGGATATAAAGCAATCTTCCTTGCCATCGGTGCTCATAAAAGCCGTAGTGCAGGAATCGAAGGTTGCACTGGAACCGACACCTGTGCCCTCGAAGGAGTCGAATATCTCAAGCAACTCAATCGAAATATGATCACCCTAGATTACTTCAAAGGAAAAAAAATCCTTATAATCGGCGGTGGAAACGTTGCGATGGATTCCGCACGAACCGCCCGGCGACTCGGAGGAAACGTTACTGTCGTCTATAGACGAACCATCAAAGAAATGCCCGCGCACCAGGAAGAAATCAACCAAGCGGAAGAAGAAGGTATCGAGTTTATCTTTCTTACCGCTCCAACACAACTTCAAAAAAGAGAAAAAGAAACATGTCTCCAGTGCGTGCGAATGGAACTCGGGGAACCAGATGCTTCTGGACGACGTCGTCCTAAAAAAATTCCAGAATCAGAATTTGACATTTCATGCGATTTTACTATCTTTGCCATCGGACAGGAACTTGACACAAAACTCATGGAAGAAAACAAAATTGATATTGGCGAAAACAGGTTCATCAAGGTTGACCCTATCACCTTGCTAACATCACAAGACGGGGTCTTTGCTGGTGGAGACGCCGTCACCGGACCAGCATCAGCAGTTGAAGCTATTGCTGCAGGTCACCAAGCCGCGATCTCCATCGACCGCTACCTCCACGATGAAGATCAGAAAAAAGGACGAGAACCTCAACCACAAAAGAAAGCTGATATTCCGAAACAAACAATCCATATCCATTCCTCCAGAGAAACTCCCCTTTTTTTATCCCCTGAAGAACGGATAAAATCCTTTGTCGAAATCGATCAAGGATTCACCAAAGAACAATTCCAACGCGAAGTAAAACGATGCCTCAATTGCGCAGGATGCTGCGAATGCTTCCAATGTGTTCAGCATTGTGAACCTGATGCCATTGATCATACTATGAAAGATAAAACAATAACCTTAGATGTCGGATCGATTATTCTTTCTCCAGGTTTCGATGAATTTCAACCTGAAATAAAACGGGAGTACGGTTATCGTCGTTTTCCAAATGTTATCACAAGTATCGAGTTTGAACGAATCCTGTCTGCATCAGGACCATACGCTGGTCATGTGGTCCGACCGTCTGACCAGAAAGAACCACGAAAAATAGCATGGATACAATGTGTCGGATCAAGAGATGTGAAATTGAATAAAAATTATTGTTCATCAGTCTGTTGTACATACGCGATTAAAGAAGCAGTCATAGCAAAAGAACACGCACCCAACATTCAACCAACCATTTTTTATATGGATATGCGCACCTACGGGAAAGGCTTTGAATCATACTATAATCGCGCGGAAAAAGAATACGGTGTCAGATTTGTCCGATGTCGTATCTCCTCAGTCGAAGAGGATAAAAAAACCAAGAATCTCTCAATCAAATATGAAACAGAGGAAGGAACCCTGAAAAAAGAGGACTTTGACCTGGTTGTGTTATCTGTCGGCCTTAGTTCCCCTGATGATGCTGAAAGTCTTTCCACTGTTTTTGGGGTTAAACTCAATCAGTATAATTTTGCTTCAACAACCTCATTCGAACCATTCCATACCACCACATCAGGTATTTATGTCGCTGGAGCGTTTTCCGGTCCGAAGGATATTCCCGAGACAGTCACCCAAGCGAGTGGCGCAGCAGCTTTAGCATCCGCTCTTCTTTCAAAAGCCAGAGGGGATTGTGTGACAGTGAAACAATATCCTCCATTAAAAGACGTACAATATTCAACACCCCGAGTTGGTGTGTTCATTTGCCACTGTGGAAGCAACATTGGAGGGTTCCTTGATGTCTCTTCGATTACTGAATATTCAAAAAACCTTCCTTTTGTCGTCTATGCGGAAAATAACTTATTTACTTGTTCTCAGGATACACAGACCCATATCAAGGACATCATTAATGAGTATGATATTAACCGGGTCGTTGTTGCTTCATGTACACCACGAACTCATGAACCATTATTCCAAGAAACAATTCGGGAAGCAGGATTAAATCCTCATCTTTTTGAGATGGCAAACATCCGAGATCAGTGCTCCTGGGTGCATATGAAGGAGCCAAAAGAGGCAACAGAGAAAGCAAAGGATCTTCTTCGAATGGCGGTTTCAAAAGCAGCATTATTACAACCGTTACCAATCGTAACACTGCCCGTGAATCAAAATGCGTTGGTGATCGGTGGTGGACTTACTGGATTAATCGCTTCAGTCAAGTTAGCTGAAGAAGGTTTCCCCGTGTATTTAGTTGAGAAAGAAAAAGAACTTGGTGGGAACCTCCGACATATTTATTCGACAATTAATGGAGGAGATGTACAATCATTCCTTCATAATTTAATTCAGAAAGTTAAGGATAATTCCCACATTCATGTTTTCACAGACACACAAATCGATTCTCTCAACGGCTATGTCGGCAATTTTACAACCGTTATTAAGAATAGGAATGATACCAAGGAATTGCACCATGGAATTATCCTAGTAGCAACCGGTGCACAAGAATATCAGCCCTCTGAGTATCTTTATGGCAAAGATACACGAGTCCTTACGCAACGTGAATTTGAACAACTGTTGACAAAAAAAGAAGTTCCTGTACAAAAACCAGAAACCATTGTGATGATTCAATGCGTTGGCTCCCGAGATGAGCAACGACCGTATTGTAGTAGAATCTGTTGTACAGAGGCAATAAAGAACGCATTAAATTACTCAGATCAAAACAAAAACGCTGCTATTTACGTGTTATATCAAGATATCCGGACATATGGGTTCAGAGAGGAATATTATCAAAAGGCACGAGAAAAAGGGATTGTCTTTCTTCATTATACCCCTGAGAAAAAACCAATCGTGCAGAATACGAATGGAAAGCTAACGATACGTATATACGATGTTATTTTAGGTGAGGATGTTCTCATTGACGCTGATTATTTGGTGTTAAGCACAGGAATAATTCCCCTGCCCGAGAATCAGTTGTTATCAAAGCTTCTTAAAGTTCCATTGAATGAAGATGGATTCTTCTTAGAAGCACATGTGAAACTCCGACCAGTGGATTTTGCAACGGATGGGATCTTTCTTGCGGGTTTTGCGCATTCTCCAATGTTTATTGAAGAAAGTATTGCACAAGCCTGCGCTGCTGTCTCTCGTGCTTGTACGATTTTAAGTAAAGAATCACTGAAGCTTCCTGGAACAATCGCTAAGGTCAATGAAGAGCGATGTGCCGGTTGTGGGTTATGCGAACAGGTTTGTGTCTACAAGGCCATTGAACTGGTAAAAAAGAAGATAAAAGGTAAAGAGCAGTTAGTCGCGATCGTCAATGAGGGGATATGTAAAGGGTGCGGGGTATGTGCAGGTGCCTGTTTTTCAGGAGCAATCACCCATAGAGGGTATAAAGATGAACAAATCCTTGCTATGATACACTCAATGGAAAAATAATATCCTCTTTTTAATGTGTTGAACAGGAGATACATGGGTCGTATGCGCGAACAAGCATTTCACATTTCAGTTTGATTTCTTCAACTGGTTCATCAAGCATTGTACCTAAAAACTCATGCATATCTTTCTCAACGTTGTTTGCATTGTGTGCTGTTGGAGGAACGAGGTCCGCTTTTCGTATGATACCATTGTTATCTAGTACATAACTATGGTAGAGGCTTCCTCGTGGTGCCTCAGTGATTGCAGCACCAAATCCTGCGCGACATCCGATGTCCCAATGTTCTTCTTTGAGGGGGACGCGATCGATGATGTCTATAGATTCGTCGATACTATCAACGAGTTCGATGGCACGTGCAAGATGTGAGACGAATGGATTGTAATTAGGGAATTTCACCCCACTTTTCTTTGCTGCCTCCTTCGCATCCGATGAAAGTTGCCCAAAGTTCAAGTTCACTCTGGGAAGAGGCCCAACCATGAATGAACCTTTTGTTTTCAATTGAGAGTGAAGCGCTGTCGAATAAGGGACTTGTTTTTCAGAAATATAGTCACGGTATTCAGACTCATGAATGTTTAATCCTTCTGTGGATCGTAAACGACCGATGTTTATGGCATATGATTTTGGATTAGAAATCGCGATGTGCTCACATTTACGAACAAATTGAGGTATTTTTAATTTGGAGAAAAGATCTACGGTCTCAAACGCATCATTTTTTGCTTCAACCAAACGTTTACGTATTGCCTGGAGTTTGTTTTTGTTTGGTAGAGCAGTAAATCCTCCGACGACAGCAGTCACAGGGTGTACCGCCCGGCCACCAATCAAATCAGAGAGGTCATTTCCAAGTTTTTTCAGTTTGAGTCCTCTTTTTATGACATCCAGATGATCCTTCGTCATCGCAAGAGTACTCTCATAGCCGAGAAGATCAGGAAGTGAAAGGAAATACATGCTAAGCACATGACTTTGAATGTGCGCACTGAGTGCAAGTAGTTTTCGTAAATCCTTTGTTTGCTCACTTGGTTCTAAGCCTATCGCATTTTCCACAGCTCGTAACGCAGTGATTTGATGAGCAACAGGACAAATACCGCATAGACGAGA
Organism: uncultured Thermoplasmatales archaeon; assembly: GCA_964526175.1. Taxonomy (GTDB): domain Archaea; phylum Thermoplasmatota; class E2; order DHVEG-1; family DHVEG-1; genus SM1-50. The sequence continues at coordinate 54,448 of CAZGIV010000001.1, forward strand.
GGTTAACTCCATCATTTCCGTATAACGTCGTCCAATAAGGAAAGCTTCAAAGAATCGCGGTGGCTCATGTATTCGAAATTGTAAATCCTGTATCTTTCCTTCTTTTGAAATACTTATATTTAAAGCACCCCGTCCTTCCACTCGGGCGATGTAGTTCACTTCGATTGTTTTTGTTTTCGGTGTAGATTCTTTAAGGGTCATAGAATTTTCGGTCATTTAATGTCCTGCCTCCTTGCGAAAATCTGCAGTCATCCCAGCATATTTCCTGAACTTGCGTTGTATGTCATCTTCGTGAACTCCTATTTCTTTAAAGATAGCAGCGAGTGCAGCAGCATTTGGATTGCTCATTGGTCCATAACAGCCCTCGCATTCTCTACCAAGAGACGGACATATCGCACCGCATCCTGCGCTTGTCACAGGTCCCATACACGGTATTTTTTTACTTGTTATGAGACATTCATTATCTCTAAATTTACACTCAACGCAGACCGGATGTTGACGGAGGCGTGGTCTGATGTTGAGCAGCGATGCTTTCACAAACTCAAGGATGGTGTTACGATGAGGAGGACAGCCTCTCAACTCGGTATCCACTTTTATATATTCTCCGATTCCCATCACTTTCATTGAATGAATCGTTGATGTATCCGGATATACTCTATTTTCTGCTTCCATCTGTGGAATCCAATTTCGAATGGAAGGAATGCACCCGGCTATTGCACAGTCACCGAATGCCACAACAATCTTGGATTTTTTCCGTATCTGCTTGATTTCTTCAATTTCTTCAGGTGTTGAAATCCCACCCTCGACAAGGCTGATATCCCATGGCCCGTCAATGTTGTCACGTTTCACCATCATCCAGTAGGTGATGTCAATCACATCAAGAAGTTTTAGAAAAACGTCTTCTAAATGCAAGAGTTCTAATTGACATCCTGCGCATCCGGTGAACTTGAAGATTCCAACTTTTGGTTTCGTGCTCATAGTGTTATTTCAACCTCTTATAAAGGACGGATAAACGGACGTATCTCATCGTAGTTGAATACTGGCCCATCTTTACAGACGTACTTTGAGCCTATCTGGCAATGTCCACATTTGCCAAAACCGCATTTCATGCGACGTTCGAGTGAAAGAAAAATTTGATTATCTTTAAATCCAATCGTCTCCAAACATTTTGTCGCGTATCGCATCATGATTTCCGGACCGCAAATGAGAGCAACTGAGTTATGTGGTCGAGTCTTCATACTTGGAAAACAAGAAGTAACTAAACCAACTTTACACTCCCACCGTGAACCAAGAGAAAGAGAATCGACGGTTAAATCAAACCTGGAATTTTTTATTTCACGCCATCGTCCAAATTCATATTTAAAGACCATATCATCAGGAGTTCGAGAGCCATAAATGATTTCAAGATGACCATACTGATTCCTATTTTTATTCACATGATCAATAACTCCTCGAAGAGGAGGAAGCCCAATTCCACCTGCTATAAGTAAAATATCTTTTCCTTTCATTTCTTCTAAAGGCCAGCCTATACCATAGGGACCACGTACGCCTAGAATATCTCCTTCTTTACGATTAAAAATTGAGTTTGTGACATTTCCGACGTTACGAATGGTTGTTGAAAAAGTCCCATCGTCTTCTATTTTTGAAATAGATAATGCTGCTTCTCCGACTCCTATGATTCCGATCATCATAAATTGACCGGGGACACAAGTAAATTCCTTTTGTTTCTCTTTATCAACATAAGCAAGCGTATATGTAGCAGTGTTTACGGTTTCTTTAACAATTTTTTTAATAATTGCTGGATAAAATTGATATTCATTTTTCATGGTTGCCTGTTGTATAGGTTAATCCCCCCTTATGATTTTTGCAACTTGGGTGATGTCAATTTTTGAGGGACAGATACGAATACAACGTCCACATCCAACGCAACTTGAATTTATTCCACCAGCTGCAGCGCCAAATTTACAGAGCATCCAATGGCGTATTCTATCTTTTCGATCACTACGGAAGTTCCCATGCATGGCAACTTCGCCGTACTCTAGGAGTTGGCAAGAGTCAAGTTCTCGAATCCGTGTCCCTTCTTTAAGACCAATATCGATAGTATCATACAAATCATAACAATAACACGTTGGACAGACCAAAGAACAAGAACCACAGGAAAGGCATGGATATGAGCCAGCAACGCCGCCTCGTTCTCCTAAATCGACCCATACTTCATGATTAAGACTCTCAGATGCGATGCGAGGTAGCCAAGAAGTATTCATGTGTTTCTTGAATTTTTTCTCCGTCAATTTCAATCGTCTTTCTTTTTCTATCATATCAGATTCTGTTGCATGTTCAAGAACATTGTTACCAAGAAGTTTTTTTCCATCCTCCGTTCCAATCTCTACAAGATATTTTGTTCCGATATCCGTTAGGAGCAAATCATATCCTTCCGTTAGAAAAGGACCCGCCCCAAGGGAGAAACAAAAACAGTTTTCTTGGGGTTCAACACAATTCAGAGCAATAATTTTTGTATTTTTCCTTCTTTTTTGGTAATAGATATCTGAGAAATCCCCGGAAAAAAATTTATCTAATCGCAGGATTCCATGGACATCACAGGGATGAATGCCTATAAGAATAATTTTTTCTTCGTGATTAATTTCCTTTGTAGAAAATGTGTGATCATTTTTGGAAAATGAAAAGAGTTGGTCTTTTGGAGGGTGAAAGAATTTTTTGGGGGGTAAAACGGTAGAGTGGTAATCAAGATGAAGTTGATCAATGGAACTGATTTCATCAAATGTTGATTCATAACCTGGTTTTGTCGGGCCGATGATTTTGTATTCTTTTGGTAAGTTTTTTAAGAAAAGATTCATATCTTTTTTTCCGATAACGAACGCGTTCATGACGATCCTTTTTTCCTATAACAAAGGGCGAACCATAATCTATCTTAAGTACTTTAATGTATTTATTCAATCGTGTATTTTACAGTGGTGAAAGGAAAAATTATTTTTAAATTATAGAGGATTATTAGGTTGTTTTTATTGATAAGTTTAAATATGATATATGGATAAACGATGTGCAGAAAAGCTAGAAAAGTATATATAGTTAACGATTGTTAATTTAATTGGAAGGGAGATTTAATGAGCATCATCGATTTAACATCAATGGGAGCGTCACAGTCAGACCTCAGAAACGAAATCAATAATCGATTATCGAAACTACAGGATGAGATCTCAGAGTACTGTTATCAATGCGCGAAATGCACCTCTGGATGCGAAGCCCATAAACTACTGGAATTAGAGCCACATAAAATAGTTGCACTTCTGAAAAGAGGCTTGATTAATGAACTTGTTAACAGTGATGTCATCTGGACATGCATGACTTGTTTGAAATGCAGGGAGCGATGCCCACAACGAGTTGCTCCTGTTGAAGTCCTCTTCGCACTGAAAAACATGGCAGTCGCCAGCGGGAAACAAATTCCTGGGAAATACACTGCAATGCTCCAATCCATTCTTACTATGGGTCTCATCCAGGACATTCAGCAAATTTCGACCAGAAGTAACACAACGGTGAAACGAGAAGACCTTAATCTTCCACCCCTTTCAAAACCTGTTGACGCTACGAAATTTCAAGCAGGAATAATGAAAATCGCTATGGAGAAGATTTAGACATCATGAAGAAAAAATACGCATTGTTCCCCGGTTGTCTGATGCCTACTGAGCAATATGCCTATGAACTCTCCATACGAGAAACCCTACCGCTTCTTGGTGTGGACCTAGTTGATGTAGAAGGATTCTCTTGCTGTGGAGAACCTATGAAAAGTGTCAATCAACTGCTGACGCTTTATCTTTCTGCACGAAATCTTGCAATCGCAGAGAAACACCATCTCGATCTGTTTGCCCCATGCGCGATGTGTCATATGTCACTAAGCGAAACCCACTATATCCTCCAAAAAAATCCATCCATGAAAGAACGTGTCAATAGCATGCTTGCTGCAGAAGGACTCAGTTATACAGGTACTGGGCAGATTGTCCATACCGTCGATTTATTACATGATCACATTGGTATTGAAACGATCAAACAGCATGTGAAGAAACCATTAACTAATCTGAAAATCGCTGCTCATTACGGTTGCCACCTCATCCGTCCGAGCGAAATCGGACGGCCAGTGAATTCAGAAGACCCACAGAAGATTGAAAAACTGCTTAAAGCATTCGGTGCAGAACCGGTTCAGGATTATCCACAGAAACTTGATTGCTGCGGAGCACCTCTCCTTGCGAATCTCCCGGAGTCGGCGCTCACAAAAACCGGGCAGAAACTCCAAGCCATTCAAGAGCAAGGAATCCAAGCTCTTGTAGACGTATGCCCCTGGTGTCATAAGATGTTTGACAGCAAGCAAACCAAGGCAGGGGAAACCGTTGCTGCAAAGCTAGACATCCCTGTAGTGTATCTGACACAACTTCTTGGTTTGGCACTTGGTCTGAATGCCGATAAACTTGGATTACACTTGAATCTAAGTCCTGTGGAAAAACTTGGGCTCAAGGAGGGAAAGTAAGCACATGCGACGAATCGGTGTGTTTGTTTGCTATTGTGGTATCAACATTGCTCAAATGGTTGATGTCGAAGCAGTCACGGAATATGCGAAAACACTTGATAGTGTTGCTGTTGCAAAACAATACAAGTATATGTGCTCGGATGTGGGTGCGACATTAATTAAGGATACCATTAAACAACATTCCCTTGATGCTGTTGTGATTGCAGCGTGTTCTCCGCGTATGCATGAGCAAACGTTTCAGCGGGTGGTACGCGATGGTGGGTTGAATCCCTATCTTTTAGAGATCGTGAATATCCGGGAACAATGCTCCTGGTCTCACAGTGACAGGGAAAAGGCAACAGAGAAAACAAAATCCCTTATCAGAAGCGCGGTCTCAAAAGCGAAGTTACTCGAACCGTTACAGTCTTCGACGATTACTATCATCCCTGAAGCAGTTGTGATTGGTGGTGGGATTGCAGGTATTCAAACATCCCTGGATCTGGCCAATGCTGGGTTCAAAGTACATCTAGTTGAGCGAACACCGAGCATCGGTGGACATATGGCACAGCTGGATAAGACATTCCCCACGCTGGATTGTTCCTCGTGTATTCTAACACCGAAGATGATGGAGGTTGCGAATCATGAAAACATTGAGCTGTTCACATACGCAGAAGTTACAGGTGTACAGGGGAGCATTGGGAACTATACGGTGAAAATCCGTAAGAAACCACGATACATCGATATGGAAAAATGCACCGGATGTGGTGATTGCGCATCTGCTTGTCGTTTAAAAGACCGGATAACCAGTGAGTTTAATCAAGGCATGGGGAAACGTGGAGCTGTCTACATGCCGTTCCCACAGGCAGTACCATTGAAGTACTGTATTGATGCATCAACATGTTTATTCCTAACACGAGGGAAATGCGGGGATGAACCTCTCTGTAAAAAAGCCTGTGCGCAGGGTGCTATTGATTTTGATCAGAAAGAGGAAATCGTGGAGCGGAAGGTAGGTGTACTCATTATCGCTACGGGGTATGACCTACTCAACCCAGCACGTGTATATGAGTACGGATATAAGACTTCACCTGATGTGATTACGACCCTTGAACTTGAACGATTGATTAGTTCATCTGGGCCTACAGTAGGAGAGATTCTCCGACCGTCCAATCAGCAGAAACCAAAGAGTGTTACCTTCATCCTCTGTGTTGGATCAAGGGATGAAACACAGTGTACCTGGTGCTGTCGCATTGGGTGTATGAGTGCGTTAAAACACGTGTACCTGCTTCGAGAGAAACTTGGTGAGGATGTAGAAGTTAACATTTGTTATCAGGATGTGCGTTCCTACGGGAAAGGGTACGAGGAGTTCTACCGCACGGTTCGTGGGTTACAGGTAAATATGTTCCGTGGTCGTCCCTCTGAAGTTCGAGCCATGAACGATCATCTGAAAATTGATGTTTTTGACACTATAACGAACAAGCTGTTTGAAATTAAAACAGATCTAGTGGTGCTAGTGCCGGCGATAACGCCGCAGGCGGATACTCCAGAGTTTGCTCGTCTGCTTCGTTTGACGTTAAGTGGTGACGGATTCTTCCTTGAGGCTCATCCGAAGCTTAGACCGATGGATACGTTTGTTGGTGGGGTTTTTATCGCAGGATGTTGTCAAGGCCCGAAGGATATACAGGATACGGTATCCCAGGCGAGTGGTGCCGCGGCTCGTGCCGCAACAATCCTATCAAAACCCACACTCCAAGCTGAACCGAATGTTGCTTTTATTGATGAGGAATTCTGCAGTGGGTGCGGGTTGTGTCTTTCTGTCTGTCCCTATAATGCAATTGAACGAGTGGAGGAAGAAATCAACGGGAAGCTCATCGTTCATGCGAAGATCAATGAAGGGTTGTGCCAGGGATGTGGTGCATGTGTTAGTACATGCCCAAGTAGGGCGATTCAGCAGCGAGGGTTTAAGGATACACAGCTTCTATCCATGATTGATGAAATCGCAGTAAATAAACAGACGGATTGAACAGCAACTCAGAAGGATATACAATATTGATAGGAGGATGATTATATGGATATGGAAATTACGTTTCCTGGTGGAAAAAAAGTCGATGCGTCATACAAGGGATTTACGATAAAAACCGATCAGCCAGTTGACGAAGGCGGCCAGGGTTCTGCCCCTGAGCCGTTCTCCTTGTTTCTGGCCTCGATCGGAACATGCGTGGGGATTTATGTGCTCAGTTTCTGTCAGAGAAACGAGATCCCGACACCTGACATGAAACTGGTGCTTTCATTTGAAAAAGATCTGGTAACACATATGATTGAGAACATTCATATTAACATGTTTCTTCCAAAGGAGTTTCCAGAGAAATACAGGAATGCGGTGATGAAAACAGCAGAGGCATGCGCAGTGAAACGTCATTTGGAGAAACCACCAAAATTCACTATCTCGGTTTCGAAATTATAGTCAGTATGTTTATTTATCTGTTTTCTATTGCCAGGTGAGGGAGAACATGACCGTAACTTTAGTGATCGGGACGCAATGGGGCGATGAAGGGAAAGGAAAAGTTGTTGACTACTACTCAAAGAACGCGGATTACGTGGTACGATTCCAGGGCGGTAACAATGCAGGACATACCATCAAAGTCGGGGAGGAAGTCTACAAACTCCATGTTGTCCCTTCTGGCGTCATCCAAGGGAAAACCGGTGTCATCGGGAATGGCGTTGTCATAGACCCAGAGATTCTTCTTACTGAAATCGATGAACTCATAAACCGGGGAATCAAACCACACCTTTTAATTAGTGAGCGAGCAAACATCATCATGCCCTATCATAAAATTCTGGATGGAGCCGAAGAACAGTATCTTGGTGATAAAAAAATAGGGACCACAAAGCGTGGCATCGGACCTTGTTATAGCGACAAGGTGGCACGCAACGGAATCAGAGCAATCGATCTCACAGATAAGGAAAGATTGCGTAAGTTATTGGAACGTATCCTTCCGATCAAACAAAAAATGATCGACATCTATGATATTAAAACCAAATTTGATGAAAAAGAAATCCTTGAAACCTACAGCGCCTATGGCGCTCGATTACAGGAATACATCACAACCACTCATGTTGAGCTTAATAACGCGATACAGAAAAAGAAACAGATTCTGCTTGAAGGCGCGCAGGGTACTATGCTCGATGTTGATTTCGGTACCTACCCGTATACAACATCTTCAAATACCATCGCAGGTGGATCGACAACTGGTGTTGGTATTGGACCAAAACATATTGATGAAATCATAGGAATCGTTAAGGCATATACCACAAGGGTTGGTGAAGGACCACTCCCAACAGAGCTTCTTGATAAGACAGGACAACATCTGCAACAAATCGGCCATGAATATGGAACAACAACGAGCAGACCACGTCGATGCGGCTGGCTTGACCTAGTTGTCGTGAAACATGCTTGTATGATTTCTGGGATTACGAAACTTGCGATTACGAAACTTGATGTGCTAAATGGGTTATCACAAGTCTACATATGCACACAATATCAACTTGAGGGAAAAAGAATCGATTACATCCCCGCAAACATCGATGTTTTTACAGCCTGTAAACCTGTGTATAAAGAATTTAAAGGTTGGGAGACCATAGACCAAAATACCAAAACCTTTGAAGAACTCCCGAAAGAAGCACAAACATACCTTAAATTCATCGAAAAAGAGGCTGGTGTACCTATCAGTCTTGTCTCAATCGGGCCAGGAAGAACCGAGACGATTGAAGTCCCTTAAATAAGCTCTTTTACAGCAAATGCAGTCTGAATCCACCGTAGATAAGAGTTACATGCTGCTCTCAGAGAACTGATATCATCGGATTTAATGGTGACCTCAAGGGTTTTCTCATGAACAGAAAAAGTAACATTTGATTTCGGAATCTTATGCTGTATCTCCGGTGAAAGTGATTGAGCAATGATACGCGCATCTTTTCCTGAAGGAAAATCGATGAGGAATCTTACTTGGTTCGTCATACGCTTTTAATGCGTTTTGCTACCGTCGGCCGTTCCTTATAAAAGACCTTGCTACCGCAGTATGGACATTGCATCCCGATGTTTTTCACATCGAACTGTACCGCTTTTTTACACAAACCACATTTATACCGGGTCACGGTGATTCCTCCTCAGCAGGGAGCCCTTTGAGGATTTTCTCAGCAGCCACACCAGAAGGCGTTGAGGGAAGGTATGCACCACCAGCAAAGACATTTCCGCATTTCTTGCATTCCCAGATACTAGTGCTTGTGCGTTTCACCGCTTTCTGACCGCACCGTGGGCAGGCATGTCGGAGTTTCTGCTGGCTTTCAACCTCACGAATCATGGTTCGTGATTTCACACCGTATCGTTCTGCGAAGCGACCGGATGTGCCGACTTTCTTGGTTCGTTTTGACATGTTATTTCCCTGTACTTTGATATAATTTCTTCCGTATTTCTTGCCCGTTATCAAGAGCTCCTTTTATAACTTTTTGTATCTCCTCCCTAGTAAAGCTTCCGGAAAGCCCTTTCTGCATCGCTCGAATATCACCGTTATGGTCTGTTGCGACTGTTAAACGGGCATCGGCGATGATCTCTTCATCAAAACAGGAGTCAAAGAGCACATAATCGTTGATTTTCACGGCGGTGCAAGAAATCGGTGGCTCTGACATTGGTAAGGGGAAATCTTCCTTTGGATATCCCTCAGGAAGCTCCTTTTCAAATCGCTTTGCAGGGATAACGGTTGTTGACAACGCAGCAAGAGCACCCAGGGATGCTGCATCAAAAAGATTTCCATCGTAATCAAGGACATGGATATCGATGAAGACAATCCAGACTTTCTCACCGGCTGTGACGACTAATTTTTCGACATCCACAACCTGGGATTCTCGAACACCTCTATCGACAACTCTGGCAAGCTCAATAGCGTTTTCTCGAGGAGGACCGGACTCAAAATCAGGTGAAGCAAGAGGAATAAGTTCAGCAGCGGTGCTTAAGACACCCATATTGGGAGAATCATCGAAAGGTTCACCAAGACCAATTTTGATACCAACAAGGACCTGGGTATTTCCAATTTTTACCCGCGCGGATCCTTCTGCCTTGTTGACGACCTTTGTCTCAATCTCGATATTCCGATACTGATCAAAGTTACGGCCGTCTATACGTTTACCCTGTTCAGCAAGTTTTGTGATATAATCACGTTTGATAACTGGAACAATGGTCATTCTTGCACCTCCGCTGCAACAGACTGATACTTATGCATAATAGCTTTCTTCTGAATTTCTGACACGGTGTGACATCCTTTCACTGCAAGATCAAATGCTTGATTAAACTCATCAACGGTAAGATGACCATCCATTTGCAATAAAAGGACTTCTCCAGTTCTTGGCGAAATTGAAATCGGGAGATCAGCATCACCAAAGTTATCCTCTTCTTTTCCAAGATCAAGGACCACCTGACCATTTATTTTCCCTGCAGCACAGGCGACCGGGATGTCACGCATAGGGATGCCGGCATCAACCAATGCAACAGCAGCAGCAGTCAACCCAGCACAACGAGTTCCAGCCTCTGCATCAAGCACCTCGATGTTCACATCGATGCTCGCTCGAGGGAACTGCTCTGTGAGGATCACTTTCTCCAATGCCTCTGATATGACTTTCGAGATCTCGACGCTACGTCGGTCTGGGCCGGGACGTTTTCGATCCTCAACACTAAACGCAGCCATATTATATCGTGCTTGCACAATTGCTCTGAGAGGATTCTGTGTATGTCGTGGAACAGCTTCACGAGGACCGTAGACCGCTGCGAGGACCTTATTGCCACCCCATTCGAGGTAACAGGAACCATCTGCACGATGAAGCACACCGGCCTCGATTTTAACTTTACGTAAATCGTGCGGGCCTCTTCCATCTAATCGTTTTCCTTCATTAGTTATTAACTCAATATCTGATTTCATCATCTTACATCCTTTGCATCTTTTTTTAAGAATTCTTCTATTCTATCGGTGAGTCCAAACGTTATGGCTTCTCGTTCAATCATAGAGATCGCAAGTAACACCTTCTCGATGCCATCTGCGTCTCCATCAATCCAAATACGCCCGTTTTTACCAACCTTAATGCGGCAACGGGTATATTTCTGTATAATCTCAATCATCGAATACTTTTTCCCCATGATGCGACGGTAAATTGATGGTTCGAATTCTATAAGATGACCACCTTTGAGTTTGAACAAATTACGATCATTCAGTGTTATCTGAAGTTTCTTTGATTCATCAACGGATAGAACCTTCGCCAGTATGGTATCACCAGTGTTTAAATA
>CAZGIV010000002.1:0-45499 GCA_964526175.1 uncultured Thermoplasmatales archaeon
CCGTGGAAATCCCAGATCGTTTCGCATAAATCGCAGCGGAAAAACCAGCAGGACCAGCACCAACAATCGCTAATTCATACTCCATGGAACACCTCATTGAATATGTACTATTTCAATGTTTTAAACACCTCTCACAGCACAGCGTTTAAAAAATGGTTTAATTACAGTAAGTGTTTCGTACAGATACTCCCGAGAATAAGGAACCGTCTTTTCAAGAACGGATGACATGAGCGGCGAAATTGGTTTGAATTGCTGCAGATAATACGCATCTGCTCCGCTAAGCCATCGTGCGATTTCAATGATGTCTTCTTTTTTTAACAGGCTTGGGATGAAGGTTGTTTTGAACTCATATGCGGGTGCCTTGGTTTTAATCAGATCAATCGAAGCTTCAATCTTCGCCATTTCCACCGGCAGACCAGCGAGCTGATGATATTTACTTTTAGGAGCTTTCACGTCCATGGCAACGTAATCAACAAGCTGTTTTTCCAAGAGTTCACCAAGTTTTTCTGGATACCCACCGTTCGTATCAATCTTAACCAGAAACCTTTGCTTCTTAATTTTTTCAATAAAATCAACGATATCTTCTTGCCCCAAAGGTTCTCCACCAGAAATCACCACGCCTTCAAGCTGTTCTTTTCGCTTCGAAAGAAACGAAAGGATTTCATCCTCAGGGAATAACTCAGCGGTTCCCAGCGCAAGACTCTTATTATAACAGAACGGGCAGCGGAAGTTACATCCGCTAGCCCAGACTATCGCACTAATCCGATCTGGATAATCAAGCAACGATGTTTTTTGAAAGCCACCTATCTTCATTGCGTAACAAGTACCTTCTCCTGGAGGTCAAATGTTGTTCGATCGCGGAACTCCTGCTGTTTCCCTTTGTTCCACTGGTTCACCGGGCGGATGTAGCCGACTACCCGAGAATAGATTTCGCATTCCGTAGTCTTTTTTACAGCCTGACAGGTTGGGCAGAACTGATGCTCACCAGCGATGTACCCATGATCTGGGCAGATACTGAACGTCGGGGTGATGGTATAATAGGGGAGCGAGTAGTTCTGTGCGACCTTCCGAACAAGATTCTTCGTTGCAGTCGGCGATGGCTCCTCCTCGCCAAGGAAGATGTGTAGAACTGTACCACCGGTGTATTTTGTCTGCAGGGCATCCTGGAGGTCAAGTGCCTCGAATACATCCGTGGTGAAACCAACAGGCAGCTGCGTGGAATTCGTGTAGTACGGCTCGACATCTCTGCCTCGGTTCTGCGCATACACCTCTTGGTTGAATGTCCGAATCTCAGGATATTCCTTCTTATCAATACGTGCCAACCTGTAGCTTGTGCCCTCAGCAGGTGTGGCCTCAAGATTAAATATATTCCCAGTTTCTTGCTGGAAATCCGCTATTCGATTCCGCATGAAGTCAAGAACTTTTTCAGCAAACGCCTTACCTTCTTTATCAGCAATACTATTATTCATGAAGTTAAGCAGGGCATCGTTCATACCGATGAGACCAATCGTGGAGAAATGATTCTTCCAGTATTCGCCAAAGACCTTCTTTACATCGGAAAGATAAAACCGTGAGTACGGATGCAACCCGCTCTCTGTAAGATTCTCAATAAGGTCTCGTTTGATCTCAAGGCTCTGTCGTGCAAGCATCATCAGTGTGTCAAGTCGTTCAAAGAAATCCGCGTCATCTTTCGCAAGATACCCGATCCGTGGCATGTTGATGGTGACGACACCAACAGATCCGGTTTTCGGATTCGCACCAAAAAGACCACCACCGCGTTTTCGTAATTCTCTGTTGTCGAGCTTAAGTCTGCAACACATACTTCTGGCATCATCAGGTTTCATGTCACTGTTGATGAAGTTGGAGAAATAGGGAATGCCGTATTTTGCGGTCATGTCCCAGAGCGGCTGAAGGTTGTCGTTCTCCCAGTTGAAATCCTTAGTAATATTATAGGTAGGGATGGGAAAGGTATTATGAACGAGAAATTGATGGGCAATGAAGTTCTCAGTATCCGTAGAGAAATCGTACACCCATCCATTCGACGTGACAGCTGGTGTAATATGTTTGATCTTAAAGAAGAGAAGATTATCTGCTTCGATATCGCGAAGAGCAGGGGGTATTTCAATATGCAAGGCTCGTGCTTCATCAAGGATTTTCTTTACGATTTGGAGGCTGACCGAATGCTGTTTTGTTATCCCAAAGTGTGATAATTCTCGCTTCACTGTATTAGCAAATCGTCGTTTTTTAGCATCATAATAGAATGGTTTTTTTTCAATTATTTTACCAGCTAGATCCTCAAGACCGCTTTCTTTGATTGGTGTTTTTCCAATGGACCTTGATGTTTTGGAGAGAAGCTTATTGTTATTCCAGATATTAATTCTCCAGTACCTCCTCCCCTGTGAAGTATATGGAGTAAGCGTATGGAAAACATCAAGTTGTTTTAATAACGTTGAAAGACCATAGATCAGTTCTTCAGAGTTTGAATTTGCAATAATATCCTTAGTAATCCACGCATCACCTCTGAAATATGAATTTAAAAATATTTGTTTTTTCTCAGATGATAATCCGAAGATAATTTGTGGGACTTTCTTACCGGTTCTATTCCCAACGTCAAAGACTTCTAAGAGTATACGTCGTACCAATTTGGAATGCACGCGGATTTCAATGAGGTTTCTCTCTTTAATTTCACGGATGATAACAGGAACCTTGAAGATTTTTTTAACTAAACCAGCGACATGGGCAGCAACTTTTTTCTCCTTACGCAAGTTGAAACCAAGACTGATGCCACCGTACTTTTTATTTCGTTCAGCAGATCCTTCTGCGCAATACCACCCAAGGAATTCGATAAGCTCTGTAGTAAATGCTAAAGAATCAGCAATTTTAATTTTGGAACCTGCTAAATTAAGCATTGCCTTCGATAGATCAAAATCTGTTAGTCTTGATGCGATATTGTTTAAAGGAACGACATCGACCATATAGTCATATTTGGTTTTTGCATTACATTGGCGTTTCTCTTTATACGCAACATGATTTTTTCTTACTTTTGTAAGATACAACCCATCTTGTTTGCCTTTGCGAATAAATTCTTGAGAAAGAGAAATTTCTCGATTTTCTTCTTCCGAAGGTATGACTCTTGGTGAGATGAGATATTCTCCTTCCTTTAGTTCAGATGCTGGGCAATCTTGAATAACTCCGTTCCGGAGAACGAAGATTGAGTGAGAGGGAGTAACATTAATATTGAAACCTCCCGTGGTGGCAATGTTCAGAAGATTTTTTTGTGGATGGCGAACAACATAGTTGATACGCTCCCAGCGTACTTTGCCATTTTTCACCCCTGAACATTTTAGCCCTAGTTTCCTAACGTCTAGAACCTGGCAGTCATTTTCCTTGAAGTACGTTGGTGCTTGTTTGTCCATAAGACCATCAATATATTCTCCTATCCGTACGAGTTTGGTATGGCCGGAGTTTTTAATCGGACAAAGACAGTTACCATCAACGCTAAACGGTCGTCCTTTTGCGTCTCCGTCATGCATGATCTCCGCGAATGCATGGTTTATCATATCCATTTCGCTGGTGTACTCGCTATAATTGTTGTCCGTTAGGTTCCCACCGATGATCGCTGGTTCTTCAACCATGTAACCAGGGACGGTAAGATCCATAGTAACATTGGTGAACGGACTTTGAAAACCGACCCGTGTGGGTACGTTCATGTTGAAAAGGAATTTCTGCATTTCTTGTTTTACTGCACCATATTGTAAAGCATCTTTGGCGATGAACGGGGCGAGTAAGGAGTCAAAGTTTGAAAGCGCTTGTGCACCTGCTGCCTCACCTTGCAATGTATACAAATAGTTAACAATCTGCATAAGAGCGGTGCTGAAATGCTTCGCTGGTTTACTTTCAATCTTTCCAGATACTCCCTTGAAACCAAGAAGTAACAGGTCTTTTAAATCCCACCCTACACAATAACTTCCAAGAGTGCCAAGATCGTGAATATGATAATCTCCCTTGGTGTGAGCGTCTCCGATTTCTGGTGGGTAGATCTTATTGAGCCAATAATGCGATATTATGCTTTCTGTAGCGTATACATTCAATCCTTGGAGCGAGTAGCTCATGTTGCTGTTCTCGTTGACTTTCCAATCCAACATGCTGAGGTAATCATCAACCACATCGATGTCTTTGAGTAATCCTCCGATTTCTCGCATGTCCTGGTGTTGTTTCCGGTAGAGGATGAATGCTTTCGCGGTTTTCGCATGACCGTCCTCGATGATGACTTTTTCGACGGTATCCTGGACTTGTTCAACGGTAGGGATTTCACTACGTTTCAACTCTTTCTCAAGTATTGCGATAACTTTGTCAGTGAGTTCAGCTGCTTTCTTGTAGTCTTTTCCACCAACTGCTTGTGCTGCTTTCCAGATTGCTTCTGTGATTCTGACTGGGTTGAAGTCAACAATTTTCCCATCTCTTTTTTTTATCTTTCGTATCATATGTACATCTCCTCCTATTTTTCTGTGAGATTTTTAACCTCTTTTTCAAAGCTGGTGACGTCAGTGAACTGCCGATAAACCGATGCGAATCGGATGTAGGCGACGTGATCAACTTCTTTTAATGCATCCATAACGTATTCCCCTATGAGTGAGGTTCCGATTTCTTCTTTTCCGACGCGTCTGATTTTTTCTTCAATTCCATCAATCATTTCTTCGATTTTTTCGTAGGTGATTGGACGTTTTTCAAGTGCTTTTTCTATTCCGTTTCTTATTTTACAGCGGTCGAATCGTTCTCGTCTGCCGTCTTTTTTTATGACGAAAAGTGGTGCCATTTCGATGTATTCGTAGGTCGTGAATCGTTTGTTGCAGTTGAGACATTCTCGTCGTCTGCGTATGGATCCTCCTGTATCGCGAGAGTCGGTAACCTTCGTGTCAATATGATTACAATAGGGGCAATTCATCTCCCATCACCACATACAATATATAGTATAGCAAAAATCTTAAGCTACAAACTGTAGTATAGTTGAATGGTTTTTAAGTCTTTTGATTTTTTAAAAAAAATATGGTTTTCTTCCGTCTTATTTATTAACTATTTTGACTGAGACATGTTAGAGTGTGACGGTTTTTACGTGCGTGATTGCATGCTGTACAAGCTCATCGATGTTGATTTTTTGTTCTTCGGAAAGTATCTGCTCAAGACGTGCCTGGGTGGATGGTTTGGCCGGGACTGCATCACAGCCATGAGCAGGTGCAATTGATAACTCAAAGGTCCCAATTTTTTTTGCTATCTGAATCGTGTCTTCTTTATCAAATCCGATCAATGGTCTGAGAATCGGGATGTTGACTGCTTGTTCCACGACGCGGATGTTTTGAAGCGTCTGTGATGCAACCTGACCGAGGGAATCTCCCATGATGATTGCATCCGCGTGTTCTTTTGTTGCGATTGCTTCTGCATAGCGGAGCATCATCCGTTTGCAGACGACGCAGGTGAATTTGCTATCTGAGTTTGTTATGTAGGATTGAAGAGTCTTCCCATGAGGAACGAGCATTGCTTTTAGTTCCGAAGGTACCAGTTTTTTAAGGTATTTGGCAAGGGTAATAAATTTGTCTATCTCACGGTCATCGGTAAACGGCCGATTATCAGCATGAAGTAAAACAATCTCATCTGCATTCTTTGAAAGCAGGTACGTTGCAACAGGTGAATCAATCCCACTGGAGACCAATGCAACAAATTTCATGCGGTCTCCATTTCAATGTAGTCAAGGTATTCTTTCAGTCCGCCAATTGGGGGAAACACGATAATTTCAGGGATCTCATACGGATGGAGGGAACGGATCTTCTGTATTGCTTTTTCGACATTACGGTCAGTGGTTTTTGCTAGGAGAACACATTCAGTGGTTTCCTCAATTTTTCCTTGCCAGCGGTAGACGGACTCAATCCTAGGTATGATGTGGGCACAAGCAACAAGTTTTTCTTTTACGAGTGAGCGTGCAATAGTTTTTGCTGTGTCGACGGTATCAGTTGTTGAATAAATAATAGAAACCATGGTCGTACCCATAGAGAAGATGATTTTAAGAGTTTGCATCCAGGAGAGATGATCTCATTTGAAGGGTTTTTGCCTCCTGTATTATTTCTTGGTATGATCCATGGAATAAATGACTTTTACAGGAACAATCGCTGCACCCAAACCCGGGAATATGGGTAAAATTCCTTTCGAGAACTTGAGCTATTGTACATTCTTCCTTTTGATCATTTTCTTTATAGAATATGTCAACGATCTCGATAAACGGGAGAAGATAATCGATATGCCAATGAACCTTTTTTTCTGTCCTGAGATGTCGTTGAATCCGTTGATCAAGCCCGTTTAACGCAGAACCAACGTACACATACCATCCTTTTTTAAATTGAATCACTCCGAGTTTTCCTACCATAAGAGAGGTTTTCTTAGGAAGTTTCATGATAAGGAGGTAGGTACCTTTCATCGATAGGATATGTCCATATATTCTTATAAGACAGATTGTGTTTCATCTTCTGATGACAACACATAATCCTCAATTCATTACCGTTGATTCCCTTGCTTCTGCAAGAAAAGAAATCAAAAAGATAGGAAGCGATCCGAACAGCATCGACATCATGGCTCCAAAAGCGGTTTTTAAGATTATAAAACTAGAGAAAATCATATTGCAGGATGCGATTATCATGAAACAAGACATGCTTTCTCTAGGAGGTGAGGTGGCAATCCCTAGAGATGCCTTTGAGTTGAAAAAAAACCCTGCGGATATTCTGGTGATGGGAACGATCACACAACTCCGAGAGTTAGTTGGTAAACTGCACCGTCATTACCCTCGTCTCCAGGCAATTGCCGCTGAACTTGCTGTTTTATTGAAAAAGAGCTCATAAGAGAATGAGCCCCAAAAAAGACATTAACTCATAGATGATTCTAGGTCGGAGGCCGTATGGAGAACCCTGTGTGTCCCCTTGATTTTCGCTATGGGCGAAAAGAAATAAAAGAAGTATTCGGTGAAAAAAGTAAGCTACAATATCTCTTAGATGTTGAAGCTGCACTCGCTCGTGCTCATGCTGCTGTCGGCAATATTTCAAAAAAGGCTGCAGACGAAATCTCAAAGAAAGCCTCTGTAAAATACGTCACGGTAAAACGAGTCAATGAAATCGAGAAAGAAACCAGGCATGACATCATGGCAGTCACCAAGGCCTTAAGCGAGGCCTGTAGTGGTGATGCCGGAAAATACGTTCATCTCGGTGCAACCAGCTATGATATTGTCGATACCGCAAATGCATTGCAATTCGCAGCCGCAACAGATCTAATCAAAGCACAAGTAAGGGAACTGCGTGTGACCCTCGTCAGTCTTGCGAAGGAATACAAAAACACGATCATGGCAGGACGGACGCATGGCCAGTATTCCATTCCGATTACCTTTGGGTTGAAAATAGCGGTGTTCGCGATGGAAGTCGACCGTCATATGGAACGGCTTCATGAGTGTAAATCACGCTTGTTGGTCGGGAAGATGTCTGGTGCGGTCGGCTCTGGTGCAGCGATGGGGAAACATGCGTTGAAAATCCAGGAGCTTGTTATGGCCGATTTGAAACTCGGAACTGAGGATGCAGCAACGCAGATTGTGGGCCGTGATCGCTATATCGAACTGTTGTCAGTGTTAGCGAATATCGCAAGTAGTATGGAGAAGTTTGCTACGGAGATCCGGAATTTGCAACGCAGTGAGATTGGGGAAGTCTCGGAGGCATTCGAGGCAAAAAAACAGGTCGGTTCATCGACGATGCCACAGAAACGAAATCCGATCCTCTGCGAACAAGTCTGTGGGTTAGCTCGTGTTATACGAAGCTTCATTATCCCTGCGTATGAGAACGCCATCCAATGGCATGAGCGAGACCTCTGTAATTCCTCTTCAGAACGATTCATCCTTCCTCACTCATTGATTATGACGGATTGGATTGTGTTTCAGATGAATAAGGTGTTTCGGAGCCTGCAGGTATACCCGGAGCGGATGCGGGAGAACCTGGAGAATTCAAAAGGGTTGCCTATGGCTGAGGCAGTCATGACGAAACTTGTGCAGAAAGGCATGGGCCGGGGTGATGCTCATGAGCTGGTGAGAACCTGTTCTCTGAAGGCAGTCAATGACAATAGACATCTACTCTCCGTATTACTTGAAAATCCAAAGGTTGCAAAACTGCTCAAGAGGAAAGAACTCGAAGAAGTTATGAACCCGAGGAACTATCTTGGTGTCTCCGATAAAATCGTTGATCATGTGGTAAAGAAACTGACACGATAGAAAAAAGGTGCTAAACCATGGAAAAACTTGAAAGACTGACCGCAAACACAGAAGAAGTCGTTACCGTCGAAGAACTGAAAACGGTGTTAAGTAAACCAAACCCAAAAGCATACATCGGGTTTGAACCATCAGGGGTTGTGCATCTCGGTTGGGAGATTTGCACTAATAAGATAAAGGATTTCCTCGCCTGTGGTTTTGATTTTACGGTACTGCTTGCTGATTGGCATGCCTATATCAACGATAAACTCGGTGGAGATATCGAAAAGATCAAACTCTGCGGGAAATATATGGAGGATTGCTTTGCAGCGATGGGAGTTGATACAAGTAAGGTCCGGTTTGTGTACGCAAGTGATTATGTCAACGATGCTAAATATTGGGAGTTGGTGTTAAAGACAGCGAAAGCATCGTCGGTTGCCCGGGTGAAACGTGCGATGGACATCATGGGGCGAGGGGAAGAAGAAGCAGAAAAAGACCTTTCAAAACTGTTTTACCCAGCGATGCAGGTTTCAGATATCTTTTATCTTGAGTTGGATGTTGCGTACGGGGGGACAGACCAACGTCACGCTCATATGCTTGCACGAGATGTGGCAAAAAAAATAGGACGGATAGCTCCTGTTGCGCTACATACACCATTGCTCACGGGGTTACAAGCAGGTGGCCGCATGAACCCAATCGAAGCAAAAATGAGTAAAAGCAAACCAGACAGCATGATCTCGATCCATGATACCCCTGATGTAGTAATAAAGAAATTAAGCAAGGCGTACTGCCCTGAGAAACAACTCGAGGGAAACCCGGTACTTGAGATTTGTAAGTTCGTGATATTCCCTGACCTTGACGGAAAGCCTTTTTTGATTGAACGACCTGAGAAATTCGGGGGAAATCTTGAGTTTTCGACGTACGCAGACTTAGAACACGCCTTCCTTACAGGGCTTCATCCTCTGGATTTAAAGAACGCAACAGCACATCATATTAATGCAATCCTTGAACCAGTTCATGCGTTCTTTAAGCAGCATCCTGAGAATTTTCAGAAAATGAAAGCAGCAGGTATTCTTCAATAACACTGGTTCTCGTTCCAAGGAAAAAAAAATAATGATAGAAAAGGGCGCTTATCTCCCTTCGTTGCATGGTTCGTAGGTGTTTAACGCCGGGTCACCAAAAAGGATGTATTCCTGGAAGCTGACGTATTTTGATTCCATCATCGGGCTCAGGCCTTTCGATGCGGTGGTTTTGTATAAATCAGCGTAGTTGTTCTGTGCGAGTGCAAGATCTACCTGTGTGTCTCCTGTGTAGATATTAAGGGGAGGTGACCACCAGAGCTGCCAGGGTGCATCTGTAGGCAAATAGCTGTTTTTTGCATTCCGTAATGCTAATCCTACACTGGTGTTGAACTTCACCAGATTGGAACAGAGATCTTCATAGATCTTCTCCCCAAAGTGTGCATCAGGGAAGATCCCTTTATTCCACTGGCCTTTCGCTTTGATGTATTTGAGATATGTTTGAATTGGGAAATCATATTTTGTTTTCTTTGGCTCAAGGTAACCGCCCCCAATATTTGACCCGGTAGGCGATGCAATAAGAGAAGCGACGCCAGCATGTAATAATGATTGACCAATATTGGCCCGTGCGTACATTCCATCGAGTTTCCCACAGATACAGCTTTCCAACCACATAAACGATGGCCCAAGATTCATGTTTGAAACGGTTCTTGTGTTATATTCACCTGCGGAGGCTAAGTCTCCTCCAGGGCCTATGAAACCACCAGCGATCGGTACAATAGTTTTCGTAACCAATGATTTCACAAGTGGCCCACCAATTCCTGATGCCACTAAATCATTTCCAGCCACACCAAAGAGAAACTGATTCCCATGACCATTGACAAACAAAAAGTTGCTGGACTCAAAGATATCTCCGCCTTTAACGCTGCCTTCCCCTGCCAGTCTTCTGACCTGCCATTTTTCAAAGAAGAGCCTGTTTAAGATGTTACTGCTTTTAATTTCGGATAACGTTTGTTCGCTCAGACCCTTTTCCATACCTTCCTCATATAAAGCCCCCTGCAAGTCGAATCCTAATGGATCAACAACGTCATTTGCAGCTCGCTTATAGGTCATTTCAGCGTACCCTGTGAAGGCTTTCATAGGTTCGCCACGTTTAATCATTTTAAACAAGTCACCAAAGATGAAGTACCTGACTAACGGTTTTTGGAAATCCTGACCTCCTCCAACGATGAGACCGTAGTTATCTTTCCAGGTATTTAGGTTGCTGGTAAGTTCATGATAGAACACGCTTTTGAGTATCAATGCACTTGCATCCTGAGCATCCCAACCGGTTATCCGACCGACAATGTTTTCAATGAAGGGATATTTATTCTCATTGTCACTATAGACATCGTTCGCTAAATTGGACCAGTCATACGGTATAGGGTCGATATTCCCATAGAGAACATCACTGGGGGTTCCACCACCGTTATAGTAAGCTGTATCATCAATCCCATCTCCATCAATGTCCCCGACAGGCTCAGCATGATTTTGGTAGTAGTAATTCGGAAGAACGGTCGCATCGCCTACTAAAGCAATATACACAGGACTATCCTTGTAATAATCTCGTAATCCTTTGATGTCTCGATCATCATTCAGTGGGAGACTTGCAAGTTCAGCGAGTAAGTTGTTCAAAGGAACATGTATGTGATCAAAAAAATATTTATTTGATATCGGTACCAGCTTCGGATTTTTTCCACCCACGTAGAGACCAGGGCAGGTTTCTCCAGTATCAGTAATCTTATCATCATCAGCAGTGAACGCAAAATCAGGTGTACCATAGATAATCCCCTTATGGTACGCAGTCAAATACGGTGCAACAGAGGATAGACATTTCATCATGGGATAGACAGGGTCTTCGAGTTTTTCGACCACAACTCGAGCGGACACTTCCCCTTCTTTTTGTATTAACCAGGTACCGCTAGCAACAATGGTATACTCAACGCCACCTCGTCCATAGACGACTGATTCAGAATAAACAACATCTTTGATGATGTTCCCACTTGCGTCCCTTTCGGCGATACCACCTGCATTTGTACCCCCGGGATTTACTTCAAATTTTTTTAAACCGGCTGGTACTCCTTCTATATTAGGGCCCATCATAAATGATACCTTGTCCCCCATAGTGTCACAATTTTCAGCATCATGGTTCACCCCTTCGAATTTAATCAATGCATATTTATAATCCTTAGGGATGGTGAAACTCCAGGTGACCGAACCTTTCCCGGATAACAGCCCAAAAACAGTACTTACAAGCTCGCTCATGGAGCCTGATTTTATTTTTGTCGGTCCAAAGGTAAACTCCTGACTATCTAACACCATCGGTGGCCAAGCATCCACTGGATTTGTAAGAGTAATATAGTCGACGTTCTGCTTCAGTTTATTTTCAACAACGATAATCGATGCGTTCAAAACCTCATCAACGGAATTAAATCTTAACACATAACCGAAACCCTTGATATTGTTACCACAGACAATGGTTTTTTCCACACCAAGGTCGTTTAGAACGCTAATCACATCAGAATCCATTTCTTTGGTGACAATCACGGGAATCCTCAGATAAGAAGCGATAGGGGTAGCCAATACACCTAAATCATATCCAGGTTCATCATATTCGATAATTAAGGCTGCTTCACTACTGGTCCAGTAGGTTTTTGCAATTCGTAAAGAGGCGTTTTCGGCAGATTCATCATCCTTAATTGTTTCACTAGTGAACCCATGGTCTAACTGATCTTGCAGCCGTGTAACCGCTGTTGATGGGTTATCAAAATTCATGACGTATAGTGGTATAACTGATTGTTCTCCGTTCTCATTATAATTCACGGACAATGGTGTTGCTATAAGTGGGTAAAATGGACAGCTATCAGAAACAGTAATAGAACCAGGCATATCTTTTAAGTTGCCAGTGACATCAATAAATTCATTTGCTCTCACAGGCTGCGATTCTGCGGTATTTGGGACCCAATAATACACACCAATTGAGGCAAAAATAAGTGTAGCTACGCCTAACACTACAATTATTTTATCATTTTTCATCATATTTTTAATCCCCCATTTAGGATAATAATATCTTTCTCTGTATATTTGGAACTTTCTATATAATATTTTCTATTATATATATGATAGGGGTTTTGCATATATAACTTTTTGTGAAATGAATATGTTTAAGAAGGAGACGATTATTACCACCAACAAAAGGAGAAAAAACAGAATGCCAGGTGAAGAATTATCTCCTCAGCTGCAGGATCAAATCAACAGATTACAACAGGCACGAGCACAACTTCAGATGATCTCACAACAACGACAACAGGTGGAACTTCAAATTAAAGAAACCGAAGAGGCATTAAAGGAAATCGAAACAGTCACTGAAAAAACACCTATTTACAAAAGCATTGGTGCCTTATTAATTAAAACAAAAGGAAAAAGTGATATTAAAAAGGAATTAACTGCTGCCAAAGAGTCTCTAGAATTGCGAAAAACAACTTTGGAAAAGCAAGAGGGACGTAGCAGAGAAAAACTCACTGAGTTGCAGAGTAAAGTGGAAAGTTCCTTAAAGTTAGCGGGTGGAGCAGGAAACCTGAATGGTTAAAAAACATTTTTTCTCAGCACACAATGATCTGAAAACAGGGTTTTTCTGTCGATTTTCTCTGATCATCGGCTGTCTTCTTTTTATTATTTACCTCGTGGAAACACTACTCCATCCATTTGGATTCAATGATGATACCATTGGTGCTCTCCTTGCATTTGCGATCCTCTTTTTAGGTCTCGGATTAATCTTGTATTTCTTTTCGTGTCAATTTACAAAGCTTTCAAAGATAGCAGAAGAAGTTGAAAATGACGCGTCTCTGATGGATAAAGAAGAAACCAAGGAGTAATAGGGTCTCATTTCCCGAAACGCCGTTTTCTTTGCTGATAGGTCTGTATCGCCTGTAGGAAGTCGCGTCTTTGGAGGGCAGGCCAGTATACATCACAGAAATAGAGTTCTGAATACGCAAGTTGCCATAATAAGAAGTTCGATATACGCTCTTCTCCAGAGGTTCGAAGGATGAGATCAGGGTCAGGTAAACCACGGGTATAAAGATAAGAGGAGACCGTCTTTTGAGAAATATCTTTCACTTTCAGTTTCCCCTTTTTAATGTCACGTCCCATATGTTGGATTGCTTGGATGATTTCTTCTCGACCGCCATAGGCAAGTGCGATGTTCAAATGATATGTTTTATACGATCGAGTCATCTCCATAATAGACTGTGCTGATTGTTGAATGTCTTTTGGTAATGACTTAAGGCGACCAAGAACCCGTATCCGTACTTTATTTTTATGAATCCGGGAATCTTCCTTTGCCTGATCCAACTCTTGCTTTAACAACAACATCAATGTTTTGACTTCCTGTTCGCTTCGTTTAAAATTCTCAGTGGAAAATGCAAAAACCGTTAGAACACGTATTTTAAGATCAAAACACCAATCCAGAACCTCTTCAATTTTTTCTTTCCCAAATATATGCCCAGCTTCCCACGAGAACCCAAGTTCCTGGGCAAACCTGCGGTTTCCATCCATGATTATCGCAATATGCTTCGGGAGAGGATGTTGTTTTATCTCCTCAAGGAGTTTGTCATCGCGAAACTCATTGACTTTCATTGAAAATAAACTGTAGAACGAAGAACGGTAGAACGCCGCCAGAATCCTTTTTCCGGTTGGGCTACGTATAACATATTTTTCCCATTCATCGATTTTTTTACCGGCCAAGGCTCTCAGTGACGGTTTTTGAGAACTAATGATGTTCCCTCCAGAGAGTTCAATACCGATGCCATTATATAGATTTAGTGATGATATTCTCTTGAAATAAACATATAATACACAAAAAATGAGATATTGAATAATCGTAAATCCCTTAATGGTTAAATCCCTTACAATCCAACGTCTTGGGTAGCCTTGGAAAGTTCATGTGTTATTTCTAAAATATCCTTTTCATAGCTTACTGGATCTTCAAGTGCCCTGATGGTATCTTCAAGTTCTCGTTTTTCTGCTCCTGTAATACCTTTCACGTCAAGAACCTGCTTTAGCAAAGGAATTGCATCGCCTCGCCCCTGTTGCACAAAATTATAGGTGAAATCCTCAATGTGGAACCATCCTTTGTATCGCCATGGTTTACTGATAAAATCCTTCGTGATTGAAACCATGAAATCATATGGTGCTGGACCAATAATCCCAGTTAACGCACCTACCAAATACGAGTTATATCTTTTATTGTCAAACGTGTCCTCAAGATCTTCGATAATGGGGATAATAGAAGAATCTCCGATATCCTGAAGCGCAAACATTGCTTCTTCATTTGCCATGGAATCATCAGATTCTCTTTTTAAAAAACCGATAATCGCAGGAACTGCCTGGGGGTCTTTGGTTTCACGAAAAATCGTTATCGCAAAAAAACAACTCCAAGTAAATTCAGTACGGAGGAGTTCAATTAGTTCGTGAGTTGCTTGGTTCCCTAATTGGATAAGTTCTTGGACAGTATTGCGAGCGTACTTTCGGACCTCGTTTTCTTCTTTATTGTAAAATTCCTCGGTATCAAGTGATTTTAAAAACTCAATATGTTTATTCAGCATCTCTACCTGGTTTTGCATAGGTGCCCCTCAATATAGTAAAGAGATTCTCGTTACTTAAATATTTGTTCATCTTAGATGGAACGTAATATCCATCAAGCAAATGTCTTTTGATAGAACGAAGAAACCACTGCTGTGAATTGGATAGAGGAACATGTGGAATCGTTCGATAACACCTTAGTTGGGGTGTTTCGAATTTTTCACAAAGGTGAACAACAAGAGAGAACAAATGCTCAGAGCAAGGGCAAAGAGAAACGTCGCCTGCGGAGAGAACGTATCCCAAAGAATTCCTGCGATAAAACCAGCAGGCAGCGCAATTACACCGGTTGCTGTATGGAAGGTCCCTAAGGCAGTACCTTTAATATCAGGGGGGGCTAAATCCACAACGAAGGCACGCTGTACGCCATCAATGAAGCCAAAGAAAACACCATAGAGAATAAAGACAAATATAAGCATGTACAGCTGCGCGGTGTACATAAGGCAAATTGCAGTAGCTGCAAATAAGATATATCCTGCAATAAGAACTGGTTTTCTACCGATTTTATCAGAGAGTATCCCTGCAGGGATGGCACATAACGTATACACAATATAAAATAATACATAGAGAAGCAGTGCGATATTATCAGAAAAACCAATGTTTTTTGTCTTTAAGATCAAGAACGCATACCCGAAATTTGCTAAAGCAAATATGGTTGAAACAAGGATGAATATCTGGAGGTTACGAGGGAGTCGTCTCATACTCACACGAAACGGTATCGACGCTTGTTTCATGGGTATGTTTTGTTCGCGTTTCTCTTTGATAAACAGGACGAACAGGACTGCGATGATTCCCGGGAAGAATGCTAAGAGAAAAAGGTCTCGGTACCCAAATAACGGTAAAAGAATAACTGCGATAATTGCACCGGAAAACGAACCAATACCATCCATTGCTCGTTGGAAACCATACGCTTTTCCCCTCACGGAAACATCCACTGATTCTGCGATAATCGCATCTCGTGGCGCATCTCTGATTCCTTTTCCAACTCGTTCGACAACACGGAACAATAGAACAAACGGCCAGGACTGCGCAAATGCAAAGAGTGGTTTTGTAAGAGAGGAAAGCCCATAACCAGCAAAAACAAATGGTTTTCTTCTCTTAACTTTATCAGACCAATATCCAGAAAAGACTTTAAGCAGTGAAGCAGTTGCTTCAGCTGCTCCTTCAACAAGACCTACAACCCATGCACTTGCACCAAGGGAGAGTAAAAACAAAGGGACAACAGGAAACACCATTTGACTTGAGAGATCAGTAAACAAACTGACAAAACCAACAATAATAATATTCCGAGCCAACCCTTTAAAAAATGACTCTTTGTTCATGGTCTGCCTCATGGCCGATTCAGTAATTTCGTTGTGCACATACGTTTTCTTCGTTTCAGTGTTTCGGTTTGAGGAAGAGAATACCTTAAAAGGAAAAAACAAATACGAGGAACGGGAGTATGTCAGCAGTTGAAGTAAAAAATTTAGTGAAGAAATACGGGTCAATAGATGCGGTGAAAGGTATCTCGTTCTCAATAGACGAAGGAGAAATCTTTGGACTTATCGGCCCGAATGGAGCAGGAAAGACGACGGCCTTACGGGTGATGTCCACCCTTCTGTCAATAAACGGTGGATCGGTCACCATATTAGGATACGACCTGAGTAAACAGGCCCCGGAAATCAGAAGGCTTATTAGTTATCTCCCTGAGGATGCGGGGGCGTATAAGAATCTAAGTGGGAGAGCGTATCTGCAGTTCATCGCGAATTTCTTTGATCCAAAGGAAGTCCCAGCTATGGTACAAAAAGGTATCGAGATTACGAATCTTGGGGTGCGTATCGATGACCGAGTTGATACCTACAGTAAAGGAATGATGCGTCGACTGCTTGTAGGGAGAGCATTAATGACCAACCCGAAACTCGCCATCCTTGATGAGCCGACCTCTGGCCTTGATGTCATCAACGCTCAGGAGATACGAAAATTAATAAAGTCCACCGCGCAGACCGGTACGACCGTGCTTCTCTCATCCCATAACATGCTTGAGGTAGAGTATCTCTGTGACCGAATCGCTTTAATCGCTGAAGGAAAAATAGTTGAAACAGGTAAACCAAAGGCGTTAATGGAGAAATATAAAGCACGTAATATCGAAGAAGTCTTCATACGGACGGTGCATGAATGAGCGGACTAGGAAACATCACAAAAAAAGAGATACGAGAGCTCCTCACACCAGCAACATTCATCCCTATTATCGTTATCGCCTTGATTTTTGCTACCATGGGAACCAGTTTACAAGGCATGCAAGAACAAGCACAAGAACCACCAATCATCGGAGTCATTTCAGAAGATAACAGCAGTTATAGTGCGATGGCTTCTACAGTCCTGCATACGTACGCAAAATCAGTGTATAACTCGACATCGACTGCGGATCTACAGATCGGACTCCAGACCGTCGAACAACATAACGGGGTCGCAGTCGTGATCATCCCAGGAAATTTCTCAGAACGGATCACAGAAGGACAACAAGGAACCCTTGAAGTGTACTGGATCATGAAAGGCACAGGCTTAATGGATTCCATCTCCTCAAGTATCCTTGAATCGTTACTTTCGTTCATCAGCACTAACGTTTCAAAAGAACTTATCAAACAGAATTCAACAGTGAACGCCTCGTTTGTCCTCTCACCAACACAACGGATTGAAACCACCTATTATAAAAATAGGGAGTTTGCTGGACTTTCACCAAACACGATTTCAGGTATGCTGACATCTCAATCGATACTAATCCCAATTGTCATGATGATGATCATCGTTATGGCTGGCAGTATCGTGATTACCTCCATGGCACTTGAAAAGGAAAATAAAACTCTTGAGACGTTACTCACCTTACCAGTGAAACGAACCAGTATTGTCACCGGGAAAATTATTGCGGCAGCAATTATTGGATTGCTCCTCGCTGTTATCTACATGATTGGAATGCAGTTTTATTTCAGAGGCTTCGAGATGTCAGGCGGAGTGAATCTAGCGGCGTACGGTCTTACCCTTTCCTCAACAGATTTCATTTGGGTCGGCATCTCACTATTTCTTGCGCTCATCGCAGGGCTTTCACTGTGTATGCTGCTTGGAACCTTTGCGAAGAACTACAAGAGTGCACAAACACTCACCTTCCCGATAACGATGCTTGCGATGATACCGATGTTTATCACAATGTTCGCAGATTTTGATACCCTCCCCTTACCGATTAAGATATTGACGTTTGCGATTCCATTTTCCCATCCAATGATGGCATCACGAGCGTTGCTGTTTGATGATTACATACTTGTCATCGGAGGTATTGTGTATGTTGGTCTGTTTGCCTTGGTTACCATTAGCATCGTGGTGTGGGTGTTTAAAACCGATCGATTGCTCACCGGTACAATGAAATTCAAGTGGCTAAAAGCATTAAAACGAAGACGATTCTGATAAAGAACCATTACTCATTTTCACATACGCTATGGATTAATTAGGAGAAGAAAACAAATATTCCTCTTAGTATGGAGCAAACCTTTTTATAGCGCAACAGCTACTCTTTTTGTAAGGGGATAATCTATGAAGAATCATACACATCGTAAAAAATCTCGGATATGGGAGAAAATTAGTGGATGGAAGGGAATCTGGTTCCATCTTGCCGGAATAATCGCTATCGCTTGGTTTCTCATCCGGGTAGTCCCAAAGCCTCAACGAGCAGAATATCCCTGTCAACAGGTCGCCATGTCGATTTCACTTGGGTATATCGCATTTTGGAGTATCTTGTTTACGGGTCTTGTTGTCTGGCTACGACATGCAAAGACGAAATTCGCAAAAACAGTACCAACCATGGCTGCTGGTTTTCTTGTGTTGTTCACCATCACTGGCGCAGTGTTTGCAACGAATTATTTCCAGGGAAACGAACCGGCAGCAGTATCATGGGATCCTATCCCGAAACAACCTATGGGTGTAGGAACCGGTGTGAACCCTGGTCGAGTTGTATGGGTGTGGAATCCAAACGCCACAGAAAAGAACCTTGTTGGATATTGGTGGGAAGAGGAGAACAACAACCAGGCTGTGATTGATCAGATGTTTTCGAATGGTGTTCAACAGCTCGCTGGAATAGCAAATGATTCTGATGCGTGGAATTTAGTTTTTAGTTATTTTAACGAAGTTCATGGGAATGGAAACGTAGGCTATCAACCAGGGGAAAAGATCGCGATTAAACTCAATTTCAATAACGCGTTAGGTGGTATTGGCGATCCGTATGTCAAAGAAGATAATGATAGAGATGCAAGCCCGTATGTGGTGAAAGCACTATTACGTCAGCTTGTGAATGTTGTCGGTGTCGCCCAAGACGATATTACATTGTATGATGCGTCTCGACCAATACCGAACTGTTTCTATAACCGTGTGTATTATGAGACCTATCCTGCCGATCCATTAGTAGAGGAATTTACGCAGATCCATTATGTCGACTCCCTTGGCGGGGCAACCGGTCGTGAGCAGGTAATTTCCAGCTCGACGAAAATGTATTTTTCCGATGGCACAGTCCGAACACTACCAACCTGTGTTGTGAATGCAAAGTATATCATTGATATGCCACTACTGAAGCGGCATCCTATTAATTCGGGTGTGACTCTTTCAGGGAAAAACTTTTTCGGATCGTTCATCGAACCGGTGTCCGATATCCACCCATACCACATATCGGGGTTAACCATGGGGAATCCTGCCCCGCAGGTGGATTTGTTAGCCTATGAACATCTTGGTGGAAAAACACTCCTGTTTCTTGGGGACGGGACCTTTGGGACCAAGGTGGACCATAAAACCATTGCAAAGTTTTTGATGTACCCGTTTAACGATGATTGGACGAACAGTTTATTCTTCTCACAAGACCCAGTCGCCATCGATTCAGTGATGTATGATTTCTTACTTACAGAAGGAACGAATCCTATTGAGGGGTCACAGAACTATCTGCATCAAGCTGCAGTTCCTCCTCCAAATGTCTATGACCCTGAAAACGATGGAGTGTATCTGTCAACGAGCCTTGGTGTTCACGAACACTGGGACCGGACGGTGAATATCTTCTCAGCAGACCGGTACTCCGGTCCCGCTGGGAACGGGATTGATTATCGCACTTCAGGCGAAGAATATGTAAGCCCTGGTGTCGTGTTTACCACTCCTCTTGAAAAGCACTTATTTCTATTCGGAACAGACAAAGGAGCGTTCCCCTTCACGGTGATTATCGGGAAAATCGATGTAGAAGCGCAAGTCAATGGTGATGTTGGAATCGTTCAAAAAATCGAATTTTTCAAAGATAATACATTACAATTCACTGATACTGAGGCACCGTACATTTGGACGTGGAACAAACTTTCTTTCTTCAGACATACGATAAAAATCATCGCATACTATGATACGGTGAATACGACGAGTAATCAGATGAATGTCTGGAAAATCCTCTGATGCCCAGAGTGACTGCGCGGATTCATACTAGGAAATATTTGCAGTTATAACTCTCAGCAATGCATACGTTTATGTGATTATTTCATATTTGAAAACCCAGGACATGTATTCTTCACCAAAATCAACAATCACATTTGCTGCATTGATCTCATTTTTACCATCATTATCGCAGTCGCCAATGGAGACCACCGCTAAATCCCCAAATGTTTCATCAATGACGGCTTCTTCTTCATAGGTGGCACCGTTCCATTGGAGGATATGGATGACATCAGTACCTGCACACACCTCAGCGTTGCCATCATTATCAACATCGCCCACGTCAAGACCCTCGATAAGTAATCCCTCACCAGGCCATTCCTTTTCAAATTTTATTATGTAATCTGAGCCATTCCATTCAAAAATTGTTATCCTAGGTGTGTAGAACCCGATATGAATCTCATCGACACCATCCATATCACTATCTTTACAGATACAAGCAAAAGGATGATTTTCATAACCTGATGCGGGAGCGTCAACAAGGATGGTAGGATCAAATTGCTTGGCCGGTTTATCCCAGTTCAATATCACAACCTTATTGCCGGATTCAAGGACGATTTCATTTTCCCCATCGTCATCCACGTCACCAAGACCTGCCATGAAGACCTCTCCGTTCACACCAACATCATCCCAATCAGCAGCATATTTCACTAATCGTGCCCCATCCCATTTGAAAACAACGATTTCAGGAACTGACCGTCTCCAGTCACGACAACTCATAATGAGTTCATTCAGACCATCATTATCACAATCACCAATGTAACAATCAGGGTTACCACCACCATGCCATTCTACCCATGGATTCCATGCAATAATACGATAACGACCGTTTATGAATTTATGAACCGTTGCGTACCATGAAACCGCGATTTCGTTTTCCCCATCACCAGTTAGATCACCGATAGCAAATCCATCTGAGTCAAGACGACGAAACGGAAAGAAAGGACACCGTAATGTGTGTGTCTGTTCATATGTCTGTGAATTCTCGTTCCATTCCATGACTCGTAACATCGCATCTCTTCCGCCGATAAGCAACTCATTCTCGCCATCGTTATCGCAATCACCAATTGGCTGTGGTCCTTCATAGCGTGCCCCATAGAACGGGCTTTTTCCATAGCTCATTTCCCATTGGATGTCATACAAATTGGTAGCCACATTTAACGGTTTTAAATTCTTCATATCTATTGTGGTATCATTTGAAAAGGCTATTGAGAGGCCACATAATGAAAAAAAATAATGATCAGAGGAATAAACAAATGTCTCTTCATAGATTTATTCACCAAGCATCATATAATTTATCGGAATTATAAATATTTCCTTTGATAATTTAAACTGTCGTATCCCGAAATTACTTCCTCCTAGAAAAAAACCTTTTATAGGAAAATACGGACGTGGCGGCAGTCGAACATCCCAACAGGAGAGAATTTGGGCAAGAAAACCCGAAAAAAACGGCTTTTGAATTTAATCGTTGTTCGGGAAATCGTTTCTATTCTCACTAAAAGCTTTCTCATTTTTTCTTTCTTTTTTTGGAGGTTGAATTATGCAAAGAGAAACAATATATGATCGAATGACAATATGTGAAAGAGTATGATATGAAGATTGAAGAGATGGATGATCTGTATCAACAACTCATAGCTAATGTGATGAACTATGGAAAAGCAGGTTAGAATCTACAACCTTGACATAAACTACAATGTCATTCATCGAGATATTAAATTCCCTAGACTAGAATTCAGGACAGGAAAATTATGTCTCATTCTCCCAAAAAACTACACGGAATATGATAATCTAATCGAGAAACATCACGATTGGATCTATAACAAAATGACTTTTGTGAACGAAACAGTAAATAAATCCACAGAAAAAATAGTACAGACCGAAAAAACAGTTGACGAGTTGAAAGAACTCATATATGACTATGTAAAAAAAATCAGTAAAAAACATAAGATACACCCCCAAGAAAATCTATTTCAGGAACATGAAATCAAAATGGGGAAGCTGTAGTTCTAAAAAAAAACCTAACGTTCAACACTCAAATGAAATATTTACCAGATGATTTGATAAAATATGTTGTTCTCCATGAAATGACACACATTATCGAACGAAAACATAGTCGGAGATTCTGGAAAATCATCTCAAAATCGTTTTCAGATTATGAAAAATACGAGACATATCTATTTCTATACTGGTTCCTAACACAAAAATATCAATGTTCATAATCCTTAAATGATTGAAATAGGTATCTTAATAAAGACAACTAACGGGAAAATAATACTTTCAGTCACCTTAGAGAGACATTAATATCTGTAAATGTAGGTAAAGAAAATGATGATGAGACAGAAATACCTCTATCATTTCTTACAAAGTACTCATAAGTGTTCAAAAATGAAACTAGCGAAAATCTTCTTCCTTTTCAACACAGAATATTCAATGAACAAACCGTGCAAATTATACAATTTTGTTCCATATAAATTCGGTCCGTATTCATTCGAACTCTTCCACGATATTGACGCTATGGAACGAGAAAAAATCTTGACAACAGATGCGAACCATATCTATTTCATACATGATAATTCCCTACCTAAAATAGACATCTCAGATGATCTAAACCACTATTTGAATAGATTATCCAAATTAACTGAAAAAGAGCTTATCAAATATGTCTATGATCGCCATCCAGATTACACCGTCTTCAGTGAAATCGAAAAGAAGAAGCTATTGGTTCGAGATCAAATCGGTATCACAACCATTGGCTATGAAGGATTATCCATTGATGAATTCTTCATGCGATTAATCCAAGATAAAATCAATACCCTTGTTGACATCAGAAACAATCCCTGGAGCATGAAATACGGGTACACAAAACAAACACTCTCAACACTATGTGAAAAACTAGGGATCCAATATCTTAGTACCCCTCCCCTTGGTATTCCAAGTCATTTAAGAAAAAATCTTCAGACAAAAGAAGACTACGAAAACCTGTTTGCACATTACGCTACATATTTGAAAACTAGAAAAGAATATCTTGATAACATTATTAAACTTTCAAAAAAACAAAAACTCGCTCTTATGTGTTTTGAGAAAGATCCACAATTATGTCATCGACATATCCTCGCAGAAGAACTAAAACGACTTGGAGCTGAGGTGACTATTCGATGACCTGGGAGAAAAAGCGAATAACGATTGTCACTAAAGCATATCCGGAATACAGTAAACGCCATGGGAGTGTTGCATGCACTGCTGGAATAACCGAAGATAATGAATGGATTCGACTTTATCCTATTGATATGAGACATTTTTCTGGAAGTGTTAAGATCTCAAAATTTGATATCATCGAAGCGGAATGCACACCTGATTCAGATAAACTCGGGAGAAAAGAAAGTTGTAAGGTAAGACCAGATTCGATTAAAATCATAGACAGAAGTCTAACAAAACCAAAAGTGGACTGGAATCGAAGAAATGACATTGTTCTTCCTTTACTCAATGATTCTGTTGAATCACTTCAACAAAGCTACCAAGAAAAGAAAACATCACTTGGTTTAATCAAACCGATAGAGCTTATAGATTTCATCAAAAATGATCCATTACAGATTTACGAAAAGGACAGCTGGTCATTTACCGTTAATCTTGATGGAATGAAAATACCACAGATAACCAAGATTCCACACATATTCAAATACCGATTTACATGTCAAGGATGTAAAGGACAAGAACACAACATGCAATGTGAGGACTGGGAACTTTTCGAATCATATCGAAGTTGGGGAAAAACCTACAAAGATCCGAGTATTCTCTGGGATAAATTAAAGTACAAATATTTTGATTGGATGCTCAAAGAGCGGGATTTATATTTTATCATGGGGATGTATTCTCAATATCCAACCTGGTTTATTGTTGGACTGTATTGTCCCCCAAAATAAAAAAATCAATGTTCTCCATATAATAAAAATTTCGAATAGGTAAACACGGATAAAAAAAGCACGAAAAAATAGGGTCTTTTAACCCAATTCTCTCCGAGAAAGAGAAGCGGACGTGGCGGGATTCGAACCCGCGATTACCGACTTAGAAGGCCGGTGCCTTATCCAGGCTAGGCCACACGCCCAAAGAGAGTAAACGCTGAGGGGGAGATTTGAACTCCCGCTCCCCTTGCGGAGAACCGGCTCTCAAGGCCGGCGCGGTGGACCGAGCTTTGCTACCTCAGCAGTGAATCAAATAATGCAAGGGTATAAGATATCCTTATAAAAAGAGTTGTTCTTTTACGATTTTAACACAATTTCTATGTGAACGCCGTCAGGGACTTGTATCCTCATAAGTTGTCGTAATGCACGATCACTTGCATCCAGATCAATGAGTCGTTTATGGATTCTCATCTCCCAATGGTCAATGGTTTCTGTTCCCTCACCATCAGGGGATTTCCGACAAGGAACACGGAGCCGTTTCGTTGGCATCGGAACCGGTCCTCGAAGTGCGACACCGGTTTTCTCTGCGATCATTTTAATTTGCGTGCACACTTCCTCAAGCTTGGTTGATTCCGTGCTGGTAAGTGAAATTCGTGCTTTCTGCGCTGACATGTTCGGTTGCCCCTATCTATTATTAAAGAGATAAAAAGAAGAGAGGAGGATGTTACTTTACCGCCTCGACTTCTAAACAGACACCAGCTGCGACCGTCTGCCCCATATCTCTGATGGCAAACCGTCCCAGTTGTGGGATTTTCTTTGACGATTCAATGACCATCGGACGGGTTGGGACAATCTTGACGATTGCGGCGTCACCTGTTTTAATGAAATCAGGGTTCTCTTCTTTGACTTGCCCGGTTTTCGGATCAAGTTTCTTTTGTATTTCTTCGAATCTGCACGCAACTTGTGCTGTGTAGCAGTGGAAGACAGGCGTGTACCCTTTCGTGATGACAGATGGATGGTTCAACACCATGATTTGTGCAATGAATGATTTGGCAACAGTTGGTGGATCATTTGCTGGTCCTGCGACGTCCCCTCGTTTGATATCTCCTTTGTTGAGACCGCGGACATTGACACCAATGTTGTCACCAGGCATTGCTTCATTAATCATTTCATGGTGCATCTCAATGGTTTTTACTTCCCCAGAAACCCCACCGGGTTTCATACTGGGTTTAAAAACCAGTGTTTGTCCAGGTTTCATGATACCGCACTCGACCTTTCCGACTGGAACCGTACCGACACCTTTTATGGTGTAGACATCTTGGATTGGCCATCGCAGTGGTAGGTTCACTGGTTTCTCAGGCAGGGTGAATTTGTCAATAGCTTTCAAAATAGTATCCCCAGTCCACCAGGTGATTCCTTTTTTATCCTTTATGTTATCTCCCTCGAAAGCAGAGACAGGGATGAACTGAAGTTGTTCATCTTTGTAACCGACGCTTTTTGCTAAGGTATGGACATCGGCTTTCACCTGTTCATAACGGGCTTTGTCGTAGGGAGGTTTTGTCGCATCCATTTGGTTAATCGCAACAATCATTTGTTTCACACCAAGGGTTCTGGCAAGGAACATGTGTTCCTTTGTTTGTGCCATGACACCATGCTGTGCTGCGACAACAAGGATAGCTGCATCTGCTTGGGATGTCCCGGTAATCATGTTTTTAACGAAGTCTCGGTGACCAGGTGCATCAATGATGGTGATGTAATATTTGTCAGTGTCAAATCGTTTGTGCGCAACATCAATAGTAACTCCTCGTTCTCGTTCCTCTTTGAGTTGATCGAAAATCCAAGCAAGAGCAAAACTTTCTTTTCCTTTCGCTTTTGCTTCTTCTCTGAATTTCTCTACCATGTGTGGTGGGAACTGACCGGTATCAAGTAAGATTCTTCCAACGAGTGTGGACTTACCATGATCGACGTGACCAATAATTACTAAATTCAGGTGTGGTTTTTCAGCCATAATTTTACCTCCATGAGTCTACATTTCAATTCAGTATTTATCTTTTCCTATTCCTTTCTTTACTTCGAAGGTTTGATAGCGTATAGCCTTCTTATTTATAAGTTTTACCTAGACGACAGGAGGCGTACCAAAGAATTTAAAAAAAAATGATTTTCTACGTATGCTCAATAAGAGATTCAACAAGGTTTTTATAGAATTTCGCGAGCTGTCCGGTTCGCTGTTTTTCTTTTGATTCAACATAGACCCTGAAAATCGGTTCTGTACCTGATGGACGCATCAGTACCCATCCATCCTTCATGTACAGTTTTACGCCGTCAGTCCTATCGATAGTTAACACATCCTTGCTTTGCTTCATTTGTTCGGTTACCTGAGTCATGACGCGTTCTTTTTTCTCGTTTGGGCAGACTATCTTTGTTTTTAACATTTCATAGGAGGGGATCTCTGCGATAAGCTCAGAAAGTGATTTTTGTTCTTTTGCAAGGATTTCAAGTATTTTTACAAGGGACATCGCAGAATCTCGACAGTACTGAAACTCAGGGAAGATAAGGCCGCCGTTCTCTTCACCCCCAAACACCGCATGTTTTTCTATCATCGCACGAGCGACAATGGGGGATCCAACTTTGGTGTAGACGACGCTTCCTTTGTTCTGCCGGATAACGTCCTCAAAACAGGTAGAGGTTGTCACAGGGGTTACAGTTAGTCCTCCTCTCTTTTCCCGAGTGATGTATTTTCCTACAAGGGAGAGTGATTTGTCACCCCAGATGTAGGTTCCTTTCTCATCAATGAAGATGGCACGATCTGCGTCACCATCCAGTCCGACTCCAAGTGAGGCACCAACCTCAGGGACGGTTTGCATAAGCTCGGTCAGATTTTCTGGGATTGGTTCTGAGTGACGTCCAGGAAAGGTGCCGTCAGGTTTGCAGTTCAGCTCAGTAATCCTACACCCAAGTTTTTTTAAAATAAGAGGAGCAACTAGACTTCCTACGCCGTTTCCACAATCAAGCACAATTGAAAAACGACACTTTTTGATACGGTTGGTATCGACTGTTGAGAGAATTCCTTTACTGTAGAGATCGATAGCACCATTCCAAGTCGAAAAGGTTCCAACGCTTCTCCAGTCGGTTAGAGCGTACTGTTGTGAAAAGTATATTTGTTCGATTGCTTCTTCGACGTCTTTGGATAGTTCGGTGCCATCATCTGCAACGCCTTTGATTCCATTGAACTGTGGGGGATTATGGGACGCGGTGATAATAACACCGGCATCAAGCTGTTTCTTTTTCACGGTATATTGTAAGGTTGGTGTTGGAACAAGACCTATGTCCTCAACATCACATCCTGTCGAAAGAAAACCTGCGGTGATCGCAGATTTCAGCAGATGGTTCGAAAGCCGGGCATCGGTCCCTATGGCACATTTCGGTGTGGGGATTGTTTGTTTCAGATAGGTGCCCCATGCCTTTCCGATATCTAAGGCAAGCTCACCGTTCATGTCTTGATTTACGACGCCTCTGATGCCGTTGGTGCCAAAAAGCCGTGTCATATGTTTTCGTACCTTTATGCTGTTGTTTTCATGTCTTGGATTATTTCATGTGTTTTTGTCATGAACTTTGTTGTTAACTCTTGAAGAATAGTATCGGTATCTGCCTCAGTGGTTAACCTGATAATGGGGCTTGTGTTTGAGGCACGTATCAAAACCCATCCATCTTTGAAATCAACGCGTACACCATCCATGGTGTTTACCTGCTCAAATTCTTTGACGATTTGTTGTGTAAGGCGATGGATAACATCGAATTTAATCTCATCAGGACATTCGATTTCTTCTTTATGTGTTGGATAGGTCGGGATTATTGTCACAAGGTCATGGAAGGGTTTTTTTTCCTGTTCAATGATTTCCGCTATCTTTAAAGGAACAACGATAGCATCATCAAATAAGAAGTATTCAGGCAGAATAAGATGCCCAGATGATTCAATCCCAAGCAGAGCGTGTTCTTGTTTTGCTTCGAGTGTCAAAAAGGTATGACCGACCTGTATCTGCTTTATACGAAATCCAAGTGGCTCAAGTTGTTCTTTAATGGATTTGGAGCATTCAACGTTTACGATGATCGTGCCTTTGTTTTTTTTCAAACCGTATTTTCCTAAGAGAATCCCTGTTTGGTCCGCGGAGAGGATCTGCCCGGTATTGTCAACGATGACCGCTCTATCTCCATCTCCGTCGAATGCCACACCGAAGTCACAGCTGTTGTTTTTGACGGCATCAACTAAGACAGTGAGGTTTTTTGGTTTTGGGTCTGACGGACGTTTTGAGAACGTCGGGTCAGGGTCACAATAGACTGGTATCACCTGCAATCCGACTGCGGTGAAGATCTCTGGCGCAGAAAGCGTCATGCTTCCGCCACCGCAGTCGAGTGCGACTTTGAGTTTTTTCTTAAAAGTAAAATGTGAGGTGAAGAAGTTTTTATAGTCAATTCTCGCATCGACAGATTTCACCTGACCGATCATACTCCAAGATGCGAAATTAAAAGTATCACCGAGCACAAGGTCTCTAATGGCCATGAGGTTATCTTCAGGGAACCCAACACCATCACCATAGTAGAACTTGATCCCGTTCCATTCTGGGGGCAGGTGGCTTGCGGTAACAAATGCTATCAGATCAGCGTGAAGCTTTCCTCCAGTAAAGAGTGTTTGTCCGAACGATGTTGTACCAGTATGTTGGATATGAACCCCTGTCGCAGTGACACCTGCGATGAAGGCGTATACGAGGGGAGGGCTGGATTGACGAATGTCGCTTCCAACGACAATCTGCGTTCCCTTCATGGTTTGTTTTACATATGTTCCTGCTGCAAGACCGATCTTGTAGAACACATCAGGGGAGATGTCCTTGTTGTAAAGTCCTCTGATATCATATGCACGAAATATCTGTTTTGAGATAGTGTGATTCATGATAGGGCACATGAGGTGCCTGTTATAAAAATCTGATTACTGAACCCTTTTGCTTATTCTCCGATCACGTTGCCAATTTGCTTGTTTGGGTATCCTTGCGGGATCGGCTGATTCCACACAATAGCATGGTCAAGTTTTGTGTGTTTCTCAATCGTTTCATTGTCACCGATCGCGACGTTCTTTAAAATTGAATTATCGCCTATCTCAACCTGTTCGCCAATCACGCAATGATCTAAGGTAACGTTCTCTCCAATGGTGACGTGATCAAATAAAATACTGGATTCGACGGTCGTTTTTTTCCCAATGCGAACCATGTTCCCAGCACAGGAATGTTGTAGTGTTCCTTGGATTTTGCATTGTTCTCCAGTAAGAAAAGTTTTCTTTTGCTTTTCTAAGAGAAGCGTATGGACGTTGATGTAACTACTGATTCTTCCGACATCAATCCAGTGTCCTGGGAACCTGTAACCGAAAAATCGTCCCGTGTTCTGGATAATCTGGGGAAAAATTTGTTTTTCCATAGAGACTAGCTTACCTGGTTCGATGTAATTGAGCACTTGGGGTTCAAGGAGGTATGCTCCTGCATTGATGAGGTCGGAGGGAGCATCCTCTGCTTTTGGTTTTTCTACAAATTTGGTAATAGTCCCGTCTTTCTTGATATCGACGACACCGAACTCTGAGACGTTCTCAACAGGCCAAAGTGAAATCGTCGCAACCGATTTTTTCTTTTCATGAAATCGGAGCATCTCGGAAAGATCTAAGGAACAGATAATATCAGCATTAAGGACGAAAAACGATCCGCGAATATGCTTATCAGCAAATTTGACGGCACCACCGGTGCCAAGTGGTTCTGGTTCTTCATTGACAATGATGGTTTTTCCGAAATCATGGGCGCAGAAAAAGTCTTCAATTTGGTCTGTGCGATAGTTCACCGCGAGAATTACGGTATTGACCTTTTCCGGCAGTGTTTTAATTAAATGGGAAATCATCGGTTCGTTGAGTATGGGTAAGAGTGATTTTGCTCTCGTAAAGGTAAATGGTCGAAGTCTGGTTCCAAAGCCTCCTGCAAGGATGATCGCCTCCATAATAATCCTCAAATGTCTTGTTAAACCCTGAAATAGTTGCTGTGTATTAAATCGTTTGTTTTTTCCGTGCTCTTCAAAGAAGCGAAAAGAATTTATATGATTATATTATTATAATTACTCATCATCTGAGGTAACCCTATGAAAAATAAAATGAAACTAAGTGTAGTCGTTCTGTCATTTATCTGTGTAGTATTATTGATTACTCCAGGCTGTACTGCTGGTTTAAGCTCTCTAAGTCTGAAAAAGAAGAATATACAACCACAGGGAACTGCACAATCGCAGTATTGGGCGTTATTATTTGCAGTAGGAGTCTATGAAAACGCTCCTGATCAAGATCGCCCTGAAATGCTGCAATCCTGCGATGACCTATATAATACACTGCTGAGTTCACCCCAGTACTGGCAAACCAGTAATATCCATGTTCAGAAAGGAAGTCAATGTCTGCTGCAGAACCTCATTCATGAGTTACTCTGGCTAAGGAAAAATTCTAAAAGTGAGGATTATGTCCTTGTGTATATCACCACCCATGGATCACAATTAAAAAAGCAGGGTGTACCCTGGGACATCCCACCAAAAGATGAGGCAGGAGGGGCAGATGAATTTCTCGTTATGTACAATGGGTTTGATCAATGGTATGGAATCATCTGGGATGATCTGTTAAACTTCTTCCTCAGTATCATTAAATGCAAAGGGCTTTGTCTCATTGTTGATAGCTGCTACAGCGGTGGATTCAATGATGCACCATTAACGACCATAGAAAAATATAGCTATACAGCAGAATCGTTCGTGAATGGATTTGTTGAAGATCTTGCTGCACCAGGAAGGGTCGTTCTGATGTCCTGTCAAGAAAACGAAGTCTCCTATGGATCGGATTTCTCTGATTTGCTTGTTAGTGGTTTCCAGGGATTAGGGGATACTACCACCTGGGGAGCTAGTGGAAATAACGATGGCATCGTTTCTGCTGAGGAGTCCTTTAGATTAGCTGAATTCTGGCTAAGTCTATTAGGTAATCAACATCCAACTATCAGTGATGGGTACAATGGAGAATTTCCTGTTACTTATACATAAGTAACTTCTGAAAATACATTGGGTTTGGATGTACTGAAACATTTAAAAAGTAATAGAAATTCTGGTTGCCAAAGACACATGACGTATTTGTCTGTGCCTTTGGGCTCGTGGTCTAGTTGGTTATGACGTCTCCCTGACACGGAGGAGGTCTTGAGTTCGAATCTCAACGAGCCCACTCCGATTCCTTTTAAAAAAGACAGGATTTGGAGAATTTTTATAATGAATGGTGCGGCAATTACGTTGATTACTGAGGGGATTAGTCTGTCGATGGTGTCCCTGACGTACCTTTTTTTTCAATAGGTACAATCCCTGCCATCTGTTCAGCGATAACATTTGTGATTGCCGTATGCGGGTCAATAACGTATTTCGTATTATTCTCAAGTGAAAACTGGATCGTTTCTAATTTTTTATACATCTGCGCTTCATTTCTAAAATATTTTTGAATAGCAGTGTTTATTTTCTCGATCTTAGCTGCTTCTGCCTCAGCAACTTTCACAATGGCCAGCGCTCTTCCTTCAGCTTCTAAAATTGCTGCTTGTTTCATTCCCTCAGCTTTTTTTATCTCTGCTCTCCGTAGACCATCTGCCTGTGTCTCAGCAGCGGTAGCATAGTCAATCGCTGCTTGTTTTTCGTTTTCCGCTTTCACCACCTTGTTCATGGTATCCTGAACGTCTTTGGGAGGATCTATCTCCTTTAACTCTGTACGAACGACCTCGATACCCCAATTCGCGGTTTCACTTCGAAGGGTACTCATCAACTCATTATTTATCCTATTTCTATCACTATTTGCTTCGTTTAAATTAAGAGTCCCTATGATGTTACGAAGGGTTGTGCGTGCAAGATTCACAATTTGATATTTGTAATCAAAAACATTGTATTGAGATGCTTTTACAGACTCTTCATCTATTTTCACCTTGAAATACACTTGAGCATCGACCTGTGCATTGAGCTTGTCTTTTGTAATGATGGTCTGTGGCTCTGCATTGACCATCATTTCTGTGATGTTAATTTTTATCAATCGTTCAATGACAGGTATTATCCAAGCAAAACCAGGTTGCCGAAACCGACTATACTTTCCTAATCGTTCAACAAGCGCCCTCTGTGTTGGTCGTACGATGCGTATTCCCATCGTGAAAAACCATACTAAGACAACTAGTAGTAATATCCATCCTACCAATCCAAGTAAATCCATTCACCTCACCTCAGATTTGATAACAAGAGTTACTTTATTAATTCTCTTTTATGGAATAATACTTAATTTTAGGTCTGAGCATGTAAAGTATAAAAATTTTATTAACACGTTGGAAAAACGACAGCTCCGTCTAATATTCTTGTTTATTTCGATGTCTTTTTTAAAAACGGCCAGACATCATCAACGGTTTTCGCACTACCAATCAAGCTTTGCTTCTCCTTCCACCACTCTGTGTTCTGTATATCCTCACGACATTTTGCAAGTTTGTCTTCCGCATGATTAATCTCAACAATCTTCTGCATCGAATGAAGCGTATATTCCATATAGACAATGACATCACAGAGAACATCCATGTCCTGAGCTAGCTCAGGATTAATCATACTTCGAATTTCCTCACCAACAAATTCAAGGGAAAACGCGGGGAATTTCCTATTCAATAAACCCATTCGACTCACCTCCAATGACTATCAAGTATGAAATGCTCCGACAGTTTATATACTCTGTTTCCTTATAAGTTCTTGCTTCATTTCCGCATCAATAAATTGAAATAACGCTCGCTCTTTTCACCGGCCCGTGAAAAATAAAACACAAGAGGAAACCATTGACTCTCCGGAGCCATTGAAAAACCAGACAGAAGGCGTGAAAGCGTTATTAGGTGACCCGAAAAAAGCACTCATAAAATTATCATGGCCAATGATTATCTCCATGACGGTTCAAACATTGTACAGTCTTGTTGACGCGATTTGGGTATCAGGCCTCGGATCAGATTCCCTTGCTGCAGTTGGATTTGTATTCCCGCTCCTGTTCATGGGGACCGCTATTGCGACCGGTCTAGGTATCGGAGGCGGCTCAGCGATTTCAAGAAAAATCGGTGCAAAAGACAAGACAGGCGTCGATAATGCCGCGGTCCACACTATTATAATTATGTTTCTCTTAGCGGCCCTTTATACAATTCCTCTGTTCGTATTTTCTGATGATATTTTCCGTGCTATCGGTGCAGGACGCACGACAGCTACTGCAGCATTGTATGCACGTATTATGTTCTCAGCAACTATTATTAGTTTTTTCGCTTTTATTGCGAATGCAATCCTCCGATCAGAAGGAGACGCAAAACGAGCAATGCTTGCAATGGTTCTTGGAGGGATTCTCAATGCGGTGTTGGATCCTATTTTTATTTATGTCCTCG
Source organism: uncultured Thermoplasmatales archaeon (assembly GCA_964526175.1). Classification (GTDB taxonomy): domain Archaea; phylum Thermoplasmatota; class E2; order DHVEG-1; family DHVEG-1; genus SM1-50. Next base: position 33,815 of record CAZGIV010000002.1, read on the forward strand.
GGTTAGGAGTTCCTGGTGCAGCATGGGCTTCAGTCGTCTCCATGAGTGTATCTGCATTACTTCTCTTTTACTGGCTCTTTTTAAAACGAGACACCTATGTGGCATTTAGTTTCCGTGATTTTCATTTTGATCGTTCAATCATGAAAGACATTTTAGTCGTTGGTCTTCCTGCATCGGTGATGCAACTTTCGATGTCAATCATGATGTTTATGATGAATATCATTATAGAAAATGTAGGTGGTATTGAAGGAGTTGCCGTGTTCTCAGCGGGATGGCGGGTGGCAACCATGGCATCGATGCCGCTTCTTGGGATGGCGACTGCGGTGGTTTCGGTCACCGGTGCTGCGTACGGTGCCAAGGCGTATAAAAAAATTGATATCGCTCATTTATACGCATTGAAAATCGGTATTATTATCGAAACATCAATTGGGGTAGCAACCTTTATTTTTGCACCAGTCATTGCTGCCGCATTCACGCAATCAGCAGACACGGTCAGGTTGGGAGACGACATTACAACGTTTCTACGGATTATTTGTGTCTTTTATCCTGCAACCGCCTTTGGAATGCTGTCATCTGCGGTGTTTCAAGGAGTTGGGAAAGGAATCAACTCGTTAATTACAACCGTGTTACGTACCATCGTTTTGATTGTCCCGTTAGCTTGGATGTTTGCTGTGTTGTTTGGATGGGGGCTCATCGGTGCATGGTGGGGGTTGGTGATAGCCAACATTATCGGAGGAGCTATTACCTTTATCTGGATTAAAATCTACGTCGACAAACTTCTAAAAAGACCAGTTTCTGCGACAGGATAACTCTTATATGACCACTGTTTTATGTACCCTGAAGTGATGAACGAACCTTTTCTGAGCCACGGTGGCGATGATGAAGATCTTGAGTACTGAAAAAAAATCAATCTCTCAGATATGCTGACATAGCATATCTGCGATTTTTTCTAAAAATTTTTCATCAGTTTTGTCAAACGCAGCAGGAACATCAGAATCGATATCGATTTCACCGATTACTTTCCTTTCCTTTGTAATCGGAACGACAATCTCTGACCGGGTTGAACGAAAACAGGAAAGATATCGATCATCCTTGGACACATCAGCGACCACCTCAATTTTTCCACTTCGTGCAGCAGACCCACAGACACCTTTCCCAATTGAGATTTTTATATGTTCTGTCGCTTGTTTTCCTGTCCATGAGCCAAGAACAAGAACGTCTCCCTTTACTAGATAGATACCCACCCAGTTGTATTTCTCAAAACTTTCATAGAGAACATCGACGACATCTTGTAGGATTGTTGTTGATTTGTTTTTTGTAATAATTTCTTTTATTTTTTTTTCGGTAACCCTATAATTCAAGAACATCACCAAAGCTCAATAATCAAGCAGACTGGTTTGTGAGTTTTTCGGGCCGAGAGGCACGGGGATGATTTCTTCATCTGATGGAAGCTCAATGGTCCCATATTTTCCTCCACCACCGGGGATGATGATTACTTTATGGTCCCGAAACGCCTGGATAGCTGTGGTTATCGCAGGGATCGTCACCCGAGCGACCTCGTGGAGATCCGCATCGAGAAGCACGGTGATTTCAGAGCCGAATGCATTGATGAGTTCTTCCCATCGTTTCGTGACACTTTGTGTAAATGGTGTGTGTTGCCCGAGTGCTTTGGTGATAATCTCTGAGAGCGGAATGAGATAGAGATACGGTGGTCGATGTTCAGGGTGCCTTGGTTCTTTATAGGTTGCAATTTCTCTAATGCGGTCTCGTACCCCTTTTTTAATACGTTTCCCGCAACTGCATTTCCACCGTCTTTTCACCGCTTCATCAAGTTGATAATGAGTAAAGCAGGAGATGCACGCGGACTCATTATATTTACCTTCCTGTGGTGGTAAACCGACATTTAACACAGGTTTATTCCCACCGGTTCGAAGGATTGCTTTCTTTATCTCCTCAAACGTCGGTTCATGGACCTCAAAACGGGTAAACTCTCTGGCAAGTCTAACAGGATGTGGACTATGGCAATCAGAATTTGTCAGAAAAGTGAGTCGATGAAGTTCCTGAATCGTATCAGCATAATCGGTGTCAGCGCTTAATCCAAGTTCTACAAACGAGATATACGGGGTAAGGTCACCATAACAACTCTCGAGGGACGGATGGTATGCATACATCGCCGTCCAGGGGGTGAACGCATGCGCAGGACCAATGAGTGCATCAACATCTTTTGCTAGACTTGCAAGTTCCACTCCGTTCATTTTCACGTTTGGTCGCCCGTCTGTCTCAAGGTTCTTTGATTTTGATTTGATGGTTTCTTTGAATGTTTCTATCGCAGAAAAACTGGGAAAATAGAGGAGGTGGTGGACACGAGATGCGTCCTCAACTTCTGTGCTGAGAATGAACCGGGTATGGTTCATTTCGAGTGTCCCTTCGTCGATAATAGTACAGCTTTTAATTTCTTTCAACCAATTAGCGTTCAAACAATCCCCGGTCGCCATGACATTGATTCCTTTCCGGGGTGCCTCAACAGAGAGAGAAGAAATAGTCATTCTATCGCTGGTTGCACCAGAGTACCTTGAATGAATATGCAAGTCAGCGTTGATAAGCATGGACATCCCTTTTTCTTTGCAGGTTTATTCTTTCTTTTTCTTTTCTTTGATATTGTTTACAGTAGGTATATTCGCTGGTGATTTTTCTTCAAATAACTGTTCATTGGCTGTGATTTCCATAAGACCAGCCATGATGAGGATGATGCCAGCAAATAGCAGAAGATACGCACCGATTCCAAAGCCCCATTGGAGCTCGATAGATCCTCCTTCAACTCCTGTGGTTTGAAGGTTATATTGTCCGCTGAAGGGTGCGGCAGAGACGGCACGCATCGCATCGATCATATCTGTATTTCCTTCAATGTTGGGTGGAGCGATAGCTGGAATGATTGAGGCGACCGCTACAATGAAAATTAAAATAAGAATGAAGGGGATAAGGAGACGTATTCCGCGGAGAACATATTTTTTCCCTAGTTTTTTACTCTGCGAAATTCCAATGGTTGATAGGACAAGAAATACAAGGCTAATACCGATGATAAGGTAGAAGGGTAACGCAAATGTTCCAAGAGGAACTGGTCCGCTTCGATTCGGAAGTCGTATCTGAATTCCGTTGATGCCATCGACAGAGAGTGCATTAAACGTACCTGTTTGTTGGTAGGATGGAACGGTGACGTTAGCAGTGACGGTGTACCATGGAGCGAACAACGCAAGAGCAGTCATGATGATAACAACAATGCAAAGGATATTGCCAATGCTTTTTTGGTTTGAACCATTTATGTAAAAAAGCGAAAAGATCCGGGGCCCAAGCCCGTATTTTTTCTTTCGTCGATAGATGAAATAAATCAAAAGGAGAAGAGAAAGAAGGGTAACAAGGGCAAACAACATCACGAAGTTATAGACAAGCCATTCAAGGAGGAAGAGGATGTCGTTTGCTGGTTGAAGTCCGGTGGCCCATACTTGTGGTTGCCACATGGTACCAGTTTCTCTAAACATAGGTCCATTTGGTCCTGCTTCTCCGAGAATTGCTGCTTCGTCTGCTGCTGATTGGTTTGCTCCAGCCCAACCCCAATGTCCACCGAAGGCTAACCAGGGTTGAGTATCTAAAACATCGATAGTGTATTCTGTCGGTCGTAAGACTTTACCATTATCACCAACAGTATCGCTTGCTAAGCCGATTTTACCGGAGTACGATTTGATGTAGTTCGCATGGCTTCCTTTTGCCACATAGACTTTGACATGATCTCCATCTTTTTCGACTTGACTCCATGTTGCTTTTTGACCGGCATAATGTTGACTGAACATGACCTCCGTTGGTTGTCCATTGGTGAGAGCAACCTGGATCATTTCCCAGTCGCCTTCATGACGGTTCAGGTCACCTCCATTAAATGCGTAGAAAAACCAGTATTGTATGATGTTGTTTGATGTGTCAACATGAGCATACACTTTATACCCAAGGGCTGCCATCTTGCTCTGATAGTCATTCTCGATACCATTGTCACCTACTGCGACAGTCCCTCGTTGATTATCAAGATAATAGCTATCAGAGGTATAGCTACTAAGTAAATCAGCTGTCGGTGATGTCGACAATGGTGTTGGGTTGCCAATTTCAAATAAATACGAGTTTTCAAGAGCATACGTAACATTAACAGGATAACATTTTTCGTCATTTACAAAATAGAGAATTGGAGCATATTGGTCTGCGAGATCCTGATCAGCTGCGGTGCCAATTTGAACTAAGAGTGTTCCTCCTAGTAATAGGCTTACACATACGATACTTATTACTCTTTTTTTGTTCATAAACCTCCACCACATGGGGGATAGCTTCGTTGTTATTTAATGCTTCTTAAAAAATAGGTTAAAAGGTGTTGGATTCAAGATGTTTAAATACCTATTAATGTACTTTCACTTGTTAAGTACTATACTAAACATAATGATGTTTTGACATTTTCTTAGGAAAGATATGTTTTGAAATTATTAAGGTCCGCTCATTAGTAAGCTTTATTAGGGTTTACTCCATATGAGTCCCCCTGTAAAGCTACCCTAGGAAATGGGATACGAAACTCTTACATAAGACAACCGGAACTAGTGTAGACTTTGTAGCGAAGTGTTGCCTATGAAAGACCATAAAACCGTACTAGAAAGCTCCTATGATTCTGACAAAATCCAGGTTCTGGAAGGACTCGAATCCGTACGAAAAAACCCAGGAATGTACATCGGTAGTACCGATATCAGAGGATTACATCATTTAATCTATGAAGTCGTTGATAATTCAGTTGATGAAGCACTCGCGGGATATTGTACAAATGTAAAAATTATCATCTATAAAAATGGAGCGGTATCGGTCGCTGATAATGGCCGAGGAATCCCTGTCGACATTCATGAGAAATATAAGAAACCTGGTGTTGAACTTGTTTTAACAACACTGTATTCAGGGGGTAAATTCGATGGACAGGCCTATAAAGTTTCAGGAGGCTTACATGGTGTTGGTGTCTCTTGTGTCAATGCGCTCTCCAAATGGCTTGAAATAAAGGTCCGACGAAATGGACAAGAATACCATCAGAGATATGAACAGGGAAAAACAGCGACTGCACTAAAGGTCATTGGAAAAGCAAAAGATACTGGAACCACGGTGACGTTTTTACCAGATAAGGACATTTTTGAAACCAATGACTTTGATTACGACACCATCGTCACCCGGTTTCGTGAAATGGCATTTCTGAATGCGGGTCTGCAGATAGAAATCACTGATGAAAGAACGGGAAAACACGAATTATTTCGCTATGACGGTGGAGTCAGTGAGTTCGTCCTGCATATTAATAAAAATAAGGCACCTCTGCATCCGAAACCCATTTATCTCCAAGGGGAGAAAGATTCTGTACAAGTAGAGATCGCTATCCAATACACCGATGGATATACAGAGAACATCTTCACCTTTGCAAATAACATTAATACGATTGAGGGCGGGACGCATCTGTTTGGTTTTAAAGGGGCATTAACCCGTGTCCTGAATGACTATGGACGAAAAAATAAATTATTTGATGAAAGTTTCAGCCTCAGTGGTGAGGATTCACGAGAAGGAATCACCGCTATTATTTCAGTAAAAGTAAGAAAACCCCAATTTGAAGGGCAAACCAAATCAAAGCTGGGAAACTCAGAGGTCCGGGGGATCGTAGAGAGCGTCACCTACGAAAAACTCTCTGAGTTCTTTGAGGAAAACCCACCAGTTGCTCATGTGATCGTTGACAAAGCAGTGCTTTCCAGCAAAGCACGTGAGGCGGCACGGAAAGCCAGAGAACTCACCCGAAGGAAAGGCCTGCTTGAATCGTCTGCTCTACCAGGGAAACTTGCTGATTGTTCCAGTCGGGATCCGAGTCAATCAGAGATCTATCTTGTGGAGGGCGACAGTGCCGGTGGCTCGGCCAAGCAAGCCAGAGATAAAGAATTCCAAGCGATTCTTCCGTTACGAGGGAAAATCCTAAACGTGGAGAAGGCACGGATGGATAAAATCCTGAAAAGCGAAGAAATCCTGCATTTGATCACCGCAGTAGGAGCGGGCATTGCAGAGGAGTTTAATATTGAAAATGCTCGCTATCATCGGATTATTCTGATGACCGATGCGGATGTCGACGGTGAACATATCCGAACGTTGTTGCTAACCTTTTTCTTCCGTTATATGCGACCCCTAATCGACAGAGGATACCTCTACATTGCACAACCACCGCTCTATAAGATGACAAAGGGAAAGAGCATAGAGTATGCATATTCAGAACAAGAACGAGTGCAGAAAGCAAAACAAATGGGGGAAACCGGGTTAAATATTCAACGGTACAAAGGTCTGGGAGAGATGAACCCGCAACAGCTGTGGGAGACGACGATGGACCCTGACAGTCGGATGATGCTGCAGGTGACTATTGAGAATGCCGTAGAGGCAGATGAGTTATTCACGATATTGATGGGTGAGGCGGTCGAACCAAGAAAATTATTTATTGAAACACATGCGAAAGATGTGGTGAATCTCGATATTTAAGGTGATGTGAGATGGCTGAAATATCCAAGAAAAACGACAAACCACGTGATATCAACGAAGAGATGAAACGGGCGTTTATCGATTATTCGATGAGCGTCATCATGAGCCGAGCTCTCCCGGATATCCGGGATGGGTTAAAACCGGTACATCGACGGATCTTATACGCGATGAACGAAATGGGGATGGGCTATGAGAAAGCATATAAGAAATCCGCTAGAGTCGTCGGAGAAGTTCTCGGGAAGTACCATCCACATGGTGACCAAGCGGTGTACGATTCGTTGGTTCGAATGGCTCAGGATTTCTCCTTACGATATCCATTGATTGCGGGTCAAGGTAATTTTGGTTCAGTCGATGGTGATAGCGCCGCAGCTATGAGATATTGTGTCACAGGCGATGCCATGGTCTTGACCGATCAAGGGATCGTAGACATTAAAGACATGGCCCCTGGCGAAGAGACAGAAATCAATGTACAAATTGTTAATTATCAGAATCAAAAAACCCATGCATCAAAATTTTTTAACTCGGGAAAACATCCCACCATATACCTGCAGACTCAACAAGGGTATGAATTAGAAGGATCGTATAATCATCCGGTAATAACCTGGGTCAATGACCATGGCATTCCTCACCTGAAATGGAAAATGCTTTCTGAAATAACAAAAAATGATTATGTTGTGTTAAGTAGATCCTCTCATTGTTTCCCTGAAAAAAATATTTCGTTAAGAAAATATCATCCGTTGGTTAGTAAAAGAACGAAAATCTTTCAATTACCACAAACGATGAATGAGGAACTCGCGTTTCTCTTAGGTACACTGGTATCTGAAGGAAGTTTTCACCAGAAGCAAATACTGTTCAATAACCTCAATACAGAGTATTACAACAAAGTGAAAAAAGCAATTCTTCATCAGTTCCCAGAAATTAAACTCTACGAGCGTACATTACCAAAGTGTCACTGTGTTGAAGTAAGTATCTATTATAACCATGTCGTTGAATTTTTAAAGAATATTGGATTAACACAAACTAGATCCGCGAAAAAGGAAATACCATTCACGGTTCTACAATCAACCCGTGGATGCATCGCAAGTTTCCTTAGCGGGTTATATGAAGGCGACGGCTCAGTATCATATAAGGTAGATAAACGACATGGCGGAAAATCCGTTGAGTTAACCTATCTATCAAATAGCAAAAAACTCATCCATCAACTGAAGACAGTATTGCTCAATTTTGGGATAATTACAACGCTACCCCATAAAGATAAACGAAACCCATGTTACAAGCTGATAATCTCAGATGTGAACAACATAAAAAAATTCCAGGAGAACATTGGTTTTTCCTGTTCAAAAAAACAAAAACGTTTAGCACAAGTTAACAGTTTGAACACAACACGCATGAATAAAAACGATTTTATTCCGTTCCTTGCAGATTATTTACGTACCAAATACAATGACCCATTGTTCCATCGATATAATTATGATCGGTATAATAATCTGCGGAGAAACTACAGTCTTCTGATGAAAAAACTTGATGCTGTTGATAGAAAACTTATCGACGATGTCCTTCATTATGAGTATTTCTTTAATCGAGTATACGAAATTACACCAACCTGCGAGGAAAAAACAGTGTATTCTCTTCGAGTCGACAGCTCGTGTCATTCGTATATTGCGAATGGCTTTATCAACCATAATACAGAAACAAAAATGGCCAAGGTAACAAAGCTTATGCTTCAGGATATCGAGAAAGAAACCGTAGAGTGGCGTGATAATTTTGATGGTACCTTAAAAGAACCGGAGGTTCTTCCAGCAATTCTACCAAATCTTCTTGTGAACGGATCATCCGGTATCGCTGTTGGTATGGCCACGAACATGGCACCGCACAATCTCTCTGAGGTTATTGACGGCACCATCAGACTGATCGATACCCCTGAGTTATCAACCACTGAGCTGATGGAGACGATCAAAGGCCCGGATTTCCCAACCGGTGGAATTATCTATGGCAGAGGCGGGATTCTTTCTGCGTACTCCACGGGACGAGGATCCTTAGTTGTTCGTGCAAAAACTTCCATCGAAGAAGGTGAACAGAAGAATCGAATTATTGTCCATGAACTCCCCTATCAAGTGAACAAATCAGTGTTGTTACAGACAATCGCTGAGCTTGTGAAAGAAAAGAAAATCGAGGGGATCTCTGATCTTCGTGATGAGAGTGACCGAAAAGGGATGCGGATTGTCATCGAGCTGAAACGTGATGCGATCGATGACGTGGTGTTGAACCAGTTGTTTGAGCGTACGGAACTGCAGTCCTCTTTTGGGGTGCTAAATCTTGCAATTGTCAAAGGTGAGCCAAAGGTATTGATGCTCAAAGAAATCCTTCAGTATTATATCGAATATCGAGTGGAAGTTATTACGCGGCGTACCACCTATGATTTAAAGAAAGCACGAGAGAAAATGCATATTCTAGAAGGCCTGATGATCGCCCTGCGAAACATCGATGAGGTCATCAAAATCATCCGGCAGAGTAAGGAAGTGGAGGAAGCAAAAAATCGGTTGATGAAACGCTTTTCCCTCTCGGAGATCCAGGCAAAAGCGATTCTTGACATGCGATTACAGAGACTCACGGGCATGGAAATAGAAGCAGTTGAAAAAGAATATGAGGAAACCAAAGAGCTCATTGAACAGCTTGAGACGCTCTTAGCTGATAAACAAAAGATTTTACTAGAAATTAAACGAGAGCTCCTTGATATTAAGAACCGATTTGGCGACGCGCGTCGTACACAAATCATTGAAGGGGAAGTTGGTATCGACATCGAAGATCTTATCCCCCAACAGGAAGTCGTAGTAACAATTACTAAGGACGGGTACATTAAACGTATTCCGACAGAAACGTATCGGACGCAGCATCGTGGTGGAAAAGGATTAATCGGGGTTAGACCTAAAGAAGAGGATTTCGTGGTCAATACCTTTATCACATCCACGCATGACTATCTGATGTTTTTTACCAACCATGGGCGTGTCTACTGGCTGAAAGGCTACAAGATACCGGAAGGTGATCGATATGCGAAAGGCAAAGCCATCATTAACCTTCTCCCCAGACTTGAAGAAGGTGAAAAGATTGAAACCGCGGTGCCTATCCATGAGTTTGATGATAAACATTACCTGATTTTTACTACAAAAAAAGGAACCATTAAAAAAACTGTTTTATCCGCCTATGGGAACATCCGGGTGAACGGCATCATCGCCGTTAAACTGGAGGAAGGTGATGCGCTTATGGGCGTGGAATTATCTGATGGGACCAAGACAGTGATGATCGCGACCGCGGGTGGTCAAGCCTGCCGGTTTAACGAAAAAGAGTTACGACCAATGGGACGAGCAACACATGGTGTAATCGGGATTCGGTTGAAAAATAAGAACGACTCTGTTGTCGCCATGACCGTCGTTGAGATCACAGGATCCTTGTTCACCATCACAGAAAACGGGTTTGGGAAACGATCCCCCATTGACGAATACCGGATGACCCATCGAGGAAGCAAAGGAGTACGAACGATTGTGACGAATGAACGCAATGGAAAGGTTGTGTTCGTCAGCCAGGTGACCGATGAGTATGAACTTATCATTACGACAGAGCATGGAATGACCGTCCGTATCCCTGTGCGAGATATCAGGGAGCAGGGGAGAAACACCATGGGTGTCCGGATCATGCGACTCAATGAAGGAGATAAGGTTGTGTCCGTAACACAAGTCCTTGCTGAACCGCTTGAAGGAGAGGGACGAGATGAATCAATCGAGTCTCTGCCTATTGGCATCGCTGACGCTGAAGAAAAACCAGCAGCAGAGGAAAGAGAAGAACTGTTCGTAAAACAAACAGAACCAAGACTTGCAGAAGAGCCTGCTCTGGGTCCACCAGAACCTATCAAGGCAGTGAAAAAAATCATTCCACCCAAGAAAGTAAAAAAAATCCTTACACCAAAGAAAATGACGATAACACAGACCAAGCTGAAGAAAAAGAAACCGAAAACAGTTGAAATGAAGAAACAAATAAGACCGAAAAAACCAGTAAAAATAAGGAAATTGAAAGCAAAATCAGCGAAGAAACCGAAAAAAATAATCCGGAAACAAAAAAAAGCAAAAAAAGTAAAACAAAGACCATCCAAACTAAAAAAGGCAAGGAAACACCGATGAAAAAACCTGGGACGAAGAAAAAACAGAAACGGAGAAAATAACTTAGTCTGCCTTTTTCTTTTTCTTCGGACATTCAGAGTTGATGCACAAGTCCCAAGGACGTCGCCCTTTCATTTTAACTTGAACGATGGGGGTGTTACAGGCATCGCATAGTTTCGTCGTCATCGTCAACCCACCTTGTTGAGGAAGTGAATAGGTATTCGTACAATCAGGGTATCCGGTGCAGCCGACAAATCGTTTCGCTTTCTTAGAAACCCGTACGACCATCGATTTACCACATTTCGGGCATGGCCCAATAGTGTTCTGTGCTTTGACTGCATTGTTGATGTTTTCCTTGATTTTTTCCTTCTCAGGTTCAAGTTCTTCCATAACCTTTGTAAGCATCAGTCGAGATTCTTTCACGGTTTCTTCCAGCGTCTTTTTCCCTTCTGCGATATCATTCATATCTGCTTCTAACACGGCAGTCATCTTTGGTTTAACAACATCACAGTTTGTCAGCGCATCGACGACTGCAATCGCAGTCGATGTCGGAACAGGCGTTCCCCCTGAGACATATTTACGACCATACAATTTGCTGATGATTTCATGACGAGTAGATTTCGTCCCCAGGGCGAGCTGCTCCATCTTGGCAATCAATGCTCCTTGAGTGTATCGTTGAGGCGGTTTTGTGGTCTCCTCCTTTACGGTAATTGCGACAACCTCAAGTCTTTCCCCTTCAACAAGCTCCGGAAGCGCCTTCTTTTTATCTTTGAAGTACGGATAGAGCTGTTTCCAATTTGCCTCGATAAGCCGGTATCCACTTGTAATAAACTTCCCTCCAGAGATATCGAACCAAACATCGGTTGTTTCAGAAATTGCGTCTTTGGCAAGCGTTGCAAAAAACCTTCTGCAGATAAGCTCATAGATTTTACTTTGATCATTACCGAGGTTTTTTGACGGAGCA
>CAZGIV010000003.1:0-30484 GCA_964526175.1 uncultured Thermoplasmatales archaeon
AATTGTTATCGCAGTTTCTTTTATGCATTTTACTTGATCAAGTTCAATTTTCATCGTAACCGCTCCTTTTTTTGTATTTTTTATCAACTATTGATAATTAAACGTATCGCATGATTAACTAATTTCTCCACTGAGATACGCTTTTGTTTCAGGATTTTTTGGAGCATTGAAAAATTCATCTGCTGGTCCTTGTTCAATAACCATGCCGAAGTATAGGAAGATGATATAATCTGCTACTCTTTTGGCTTGACGAAGGGTATGGGTTACCAATATGACAGTATATTCCTTCTTAAGTCTTAGGAGGAGTTTTTCGATTTGTTGGGCAGCGAGGGGGTCTAAGGCTGATGTTGGTTCATCGCAGAGCACGACTTCTGGTTGTACTGCAATGGCTCGAGCTAAACACAGACGTTGTTGCTGGCCGACAGATAGTCGTGATGCTGAATCATGAAGTCGCCCTTTGACCTCATTCCATAGACCAACCTCTTTTAGGCAATGTTCAACGGTTTTTTCAATTTCTCCTTTATTTTTATTACTGTGAATCCGCAGTCCATAGGCAACGTTATCGCGAATTGACATGGGTAAAGGATATGGTTTTTGAGAAAGCAATCCCATTTTTTTCCTGATATCTGGAACTTCGCTTCCTTTGCGATCGAGGATGTTTTCTCCATCGACGAGGATTTGCCCTTCAATTTTTGATTCCTCCTGTATTTCAAGAAGCCGGTTGAATGATTTAAGCAGCGTGGTTTTTCCGCATCCTGATGGACCGATGACCGCGGTGAGTTGTTTTGCTGGAATCTTGATATCGATATTCTTTAGTACGTGATTCTTGTGGTAATACACATTCAGATTTTTTGTCTCTATCTGATAACTTATCATACGTATCCCTTTTATTTAATGATATGTTTTTTAAATCGTCTTGTTAAAAGTCTTGATAGAACGCTCACAACGAGAACTATTATAAGAAGGAGGAATGCTGCCGCAAACGCTTTTGATTGCCCAAGTGGTGTGGAATATAGATTGTAAATCATTGTTGGGAGCGCAGCAGTGGAATCAAATATCGACGTGGGGATACGGTTCGAGAAACCAGCGGTGAACAGAATCGAGGCAGCATCCCCTATCCCTCGACCGAGACCAAGGAGGATGCCTGCGAGTATCCCAGGGAACGCTTGTCGGCGAACAACCCGGATCGCGGTTTCAAATTTCGTTGACCCTAGGGAATATGATCCCTCCCGTAAGCCGATTGGGACCATTTTGATTGATTCATCCATGCATCGGGTGATGATCGGGATTTCAAGCATGGTTAATGCAATTATTCCAACAATTAAGGATGAACTCATCCCTATATAGATCATGATCATCAAGCAGAATATACCATAGATAATCGACGGGATACCCCATAGGACATCAAGCATGAATCGAATTGCGTTGGATAGCGCAGGGTGAAGGAAATCTGCTTGGAGGAAAAGAGCGATGCCAATTCCGATGAGGCTTGCAAGACCGGTAGCAGGTAATGCAAGGAGCAGCGAACCGACAATTGCGTTGAGAATACCTCCGCCTGGAGGGCTCCCTGGGGGGGCGAGTGCGGGTGTTTGCGTAATCATTTGAATGGTAAGTGATGAGATACCATTCACAATCACAAGCCCGAAAATTACCATAAGGCTCCCAAGGACGATGCACACGGACGCGATCATGAGTATTTTGAAGATGTTTTCTTCAATGATTCGTTTATTCAATAATTCCACCTCTTTTTTGCTCGTCGTAACAAGAGGAACCCAACGAAGTAGAAAAGAAGGACGGCGATGAATAGGATAAGTGCCACAAGCATCAGTGCGGATTCATGAAGTGGGATTGACATCAGTTCACCGTACTTTGAGGCGATGAGTGATGCGAGGGTCTCACCAGGGTTGAATACTGACGATGGTAGTCGTATGGTTCCACCAATAACCATGTTGACGGCTATGGTTTCCCCAAAAGCCCGTCCGAAACCTAGGAGTACCGCAGCCATGATACTTGGTGCTGAAGCGCGAAAAACGACTTTTTTTACTGTCTCCCATTTTGTTGCTCCTATGGATAAAGAGGCTTCTTTCAAGGAGAGGGGTATCGCATCGAATGATTCGATGCATAAGGAAATAATAATTGGAAAAACCATGATCGACAGGATAATGGCCGCTGAGAAAATACACAGTCCGGTGCTCTGGATACCAAACCAGGGGGCGACAACGTTTTTAACGAATGGTGCTAAAAACAGAAAAGCACACAGTCCGTAGACAACCGAGGGAACACCAGCAAGTACATCGATGAACGGTCGAATTGTTCTGCGTAACCTCAAGGGGGCGTACTCTACGATATATACTGCGCTGAGTAAAGATATTGGTATCGCTACAATAAGAGCGATGCCTGTGACAAGAATAGTATCGATGATTACTGCGGCAAGACCGAACTGACCGTTGTCAGGGTTCCAAATGGTGGAGAATAACACGTCGGTAATCGAATGTGTTCCTAAAACAAGGGTCGATTTATAGATGAGAAGTATAAGAATGAAAAAAAATAATAAAGGGATAAATAGCGTGACGATTCGCATGAGATTCGTACCAATGATGTCGCGTAATTTTCTCGTATTCATATCGTCAATTGTCCCAACGCTTTTTTATTCTTAATTCTTCAGGGAATTTTACCTGGGCATCTCAGGTCGAGTTCCATTTTCCAGATACTGCAACTGTGAATTTATTGCTGCTTGTGGTAGAGGAACAAAACCAGCATCGAGCACATACTGTTGTCCTGTGGTTAGGATCCAGTAGACAAAGTCTAGTGAAATCCCCGTAAATTGATGTAAGGTTACCAAATTCTCCACTCGTGCTGGTGGTGAGGGATATACATTCCCTATGATGGCGTTCACCATTATCGCTCGGTTTGTGTAGACGTTTTCATCTAATTCAAGTACCCCATTTCCGTTCAGATCAATAGGCACGGGGGTTACTCCGTCTGCTGGTACGACTGAGTTATCCGCAAGTTTCTTTGTGTAGATGTAACCCGTGTTATCATATCCTATCGCGAATCGATTCCCTTGGACTGCCGCAACGAGTGCATTATCTCCGTTTACCGCTGATATTCTGTCAATGCCTACATGAGATCCGATATCATTTTGTACATATTTTCCCATAAATTTCGCCCACGTGTCTGCAGCCCCACAGGCGTCAGACCGGGTATAGACAATGATTTTATCGGTGATATTCGCATCTCCAACGAGTTGTCCCCATGTCGAGATGTTTCCAGTGATGAAAATATCTTTGAATTGTTGTTTTGTAACACCTCTTGTAAAGATGATGTTTTTCACAGGATTTTCCGAATTCATTGTTGCAACAACCGCGTCTTTTGCAACTGACACCCAGAAGGCCCCTTGTTGTATTTCCGAATTGTTGATGGCTCGAGAAACCATGCCTATGTTTGCGATTCCTTTTAATGCGTCAGCCATTCCTGCTCCTGCTCCGTTTGCGTTGATATCGATAGTGATATTGGTGTGGGTTTTTTCGTATTCTGTTGCCCATTTTTGCATCAGTGGTTGAAGGGCGAAAGCTCCTTCGATTTTTATCGTGTTCTTCTGTTGACTAGTACACCCAGACAGACCTACAATTCCAATCATACTAAGAATAATAACCATGATAAGTACCTTCATTTTCTTTTGATTGTTCCGGTTCATCTTTCTTCATCTCCATTTCTTTTTTCTGATTCACTGCAAGGGTCCCTAATGCCGAGCTGTGCCTCAGTATAATATAATTATATGCATCCCCCCTATATAAAATTATTGGTTATTTACCAATATTACTCCAATTTTAACCAATGATTTAAATAATCCAATATAAACAAATTAAAAACGAGTTATATGAAGAAAATATAATTTAATAAAGCGGACATTGTTATCAACTAGAAATATGAGAGAACGATCAACCAGAGAAATACTTGGACTTCAGGAGCTCACCTGCCCAAAATGCGGAAGTAAAAATATCATGTCACTCCGTGGTGAAATCATTGCAGGAAAACACGCTATCCATGAATGCAAATGCAACATCTGCGACTGTGACTTCCTCGTATCAAATACTGTTATAAAAAAATAGAATAATTTTCATTACAGGCAAAGAAAATCGTTACTTCTTCAACCAAACTTTCAACTGATAGTTCTTCTGTTTCATCACAGTTTTCGCATCAATTTTATTTTCTCTCGCAAGCCAACCAATCGCTGCATACACATCATTAATATCAACCTTCGTCAATCTCGCAAGAGATGAAACATCTGCATCGGTTTGTTGTTTCGATAATACAGACCAGATTTTACCAGCATTCATCCCAATTTTTTCCACGAGATTCGTAGTACCAATTTTATAGATAGTTCCGTTACGACAAATCTTATTTTCTCTAGCAAGCCAACCGACCGCTGCACATAATTGACACTCTTTTAAAAACGTGGAATTAATCAATTTTGTCTCTGACAATGGTCCTTTCTCATTTAACATCTGCCATACTTTTCCCGCGTTCTGACCGAATTCATCGATAACCGTACTCATATCACTCCACCTTCACCAAAAGAGTATATCAGACGTAATTATATACATTATGAATCGTAATGATTTCATATCTAGTTTTAATAACAACATGTTTTAAAAAAAAAAGCAATCTCATCTTGTGTATCTTTTAGTCTCAATAATCAATTTTCGAACCTGTTACCATCTCAACAACATTTATATACCAATTCTTTTATGCCTTATTTCCCTGTCTCCACCAGACATGATCGGGCAATTCTACAAGAATCCCGGTAAGAAATGGTCATAATGATTTTTGACCGTTTTGGAAATGTCACGGTAGAGACACAGTGAAATCACTCATACGTACAAGATAAAAAATAGAGGATATATTATGGCAGATATCCACCATCCAAAACGAGGGTCACATGGCTATTGGCCGCGGAAACGAGCAAAAACAGAAACACCCCATATTAAAAGCTGGGCGGAAGGTAACGACAAACCAAAAATCCAAGGATTCTTCGGATACAAAGCCGGAATGACTCATGCATTCATCGTCGATTACCGACCAACTTCGACAACATCAGGCAGAGAAGTAAAAATGGCGGTCACTGTTGTTGAAACACCACCTATGAAAGTCGCAGCGGTACGAGCATACCAGCGAACGGTATATGGATTACAATGCGTTGGTGAAATATGGGCGGAAAAACTCGATTCTGAATTAGCACGAAGAATCCCTCTTGTGAAAAACCAAAAAGAAAAAAATTGGGACATTACTAAAGATGCAGAGGAAATCCGTGTAATTATCTACACACAACCAAAACTTGTTACAGGTTCAACGAAGAAAGCACCAGAGATAAGCGAGGTAAAAATCGGTGGTGGAACAATTGAAGATCAAATCAAATACGCAAAAGAAATCCTTGGAAAAGAACTGAAGATAGGCGATGTTGTCCGAGAAGGAGACATGCTGGACACCATTGCCATTACCAAAGGAAAGGGATGGCAAGGCTCGGTAAAAAGACATCACGTTAAACTCTTATTTCATAAAAACTCAAAACACCGAAGAATGATTGGTACTGCTGGTTCCTGGCATCCCAGCTGGGTTCAGGCAACTGTCCCACAAGCAGGGCAAATGGGGTATCATCAACGCACTGAATATAACAAACGTGTTCTAAAAATAGGAGAAAATGGCGAGGAAATAACTCCTGCTGGTGGGTTCCCGAACTATGGTGTGATACGGAACTCCTACATCCTGATTCATGGTTCCATTCCAGGCCCAGTTAAACGACTCATTGGTATGCGAGACGCAGTCCGATATCAACGTGGTGTGAAAATCCAGAAACCTGAGATCACCTATATATCTACAACCAGTAAACAAGGAGCATAATAATGACGAAAGTTAATCTCTACGCTCTAGACGGAACGGTAAAAGAAAAAATCGATTTACCAAAAATATTTGAGACACCGTATCGTCCTGACATCATTAAGAAATCATTCGAGGTCATCCATTCCAATAAACGGCAACCATATGGTTCAGATCCCTTAGCAGGAACCAGACACGCGGTTGCATCGGTTGGAAAAGGCAGAGGAATGTCGCGAGTACCTCGGTTGACACAAGGACAGGCTGCAGCACTCGCCCCCAATGTTGTTGGCGGAAGGCGTGCGCATCCCCCAAAAGTAGAACGAGATTGGAAAGAAAAAATGAACAAAAAAGAAAATCAACTTGCTCGAAACTCAGCTCTTGCGGCAACCGCAGCCAAAGAGATTGTAATAAAAAGAGGCCATCGTTTCGATGAAAAAATAACTTTACCTATTGTTATTGAAGACGATTTTGAAAAGATAAAAAAGACCAAAGAGGTCATTGAGGTCTTAGAGAAAATCGGCATCTACTCTGATGTCCTACGGTCAGCAAACGGTAAACATATACGTGCCGGGAAAGGAAAAATGCGTGGACGAAGATATCGCGTGCCAAAATCACTACTCATTGTATCTACAAAAGATGTTATAGAAAAAAGCTCAGAAAATCTTAGTGGGATTGATATCACAAAACCACATCAACTCAATATCGAACATCTCGCACCAGGCGGGATTGCCGGCAGACTTACCATTATTACAAAATCTGCATTAACACAAATGGGGGGTGCTAAAAAATGACGATGGATCCCTATTCAATCGTTTTATATCCATTTGTGACAGAGAAATCCATGAGCCATATGGAGAAAAATAATGCATTAGAGTTTGTGGTGAAAAGAACCGCAAACAAAAAACTAATTAAAAAAGCCGTTGAAAAAATGTTTTCTGTAAAAGTAAAATCAGTAAACACACGGATAACAAAAAAAGGGAAACATGCGACCGTTGTCTTCATGCCCGAATATAAAGCAGAGGATCTCGGTATGCGCATAGGAGTCTTCTAAAGAGGTGAACTATGGGAAAAAATCTAATCCAACAACGCCGAGGCCGAGTTCGAGGACGCTATACTGTCCCGTCACATAAATATCGAGGAAATATTCATTACACCAACGAGAGAGACACCAAAGGTATTGTTGAAGAACTCATTCATGACCCTGGACGAAGTGCACCTGTTGCTGAAATAAGAATGGCGAATAACAAAAAAGTATTGATGATAGCAACCGAAGGAACATCCATAGGTCATGAAGTCAAATTCACAGCAAGTAAAGCGGACTGTGAACTTGGAAATATCATGCCGATTGGGAATGTTCCAGAAGGGTATCCTATTTATAACATTGAAATCACCCCTGGTGACGGGGGTAAAATGGTGCGAGCGGGAGGGAGCGGTGCGTATGTTATCTCTCATGACGCACGAAAAACAATCATTAAACTTCCCTCAGGCCAATTCAAAACATTAGATTCCTTATGTCGAGCAACTGTCGGTATTGCTGCTGGTGGAGGACGGCAAGATAAACCGTTTATGAAAGCAGGCAAAAAATGGCATGCACAACGCGGCAAGGGACGAAATTATCCAGTTGTACGAGGTGTTGCAATGAACCCCGTCGATCATCCTCATGGTGGTGGAAGTCATCAGCATGTTGGAAAACCAAGTAGTGTCTCACGTGGTGCACCACCTGGTAGAAAAGTTGGAAATATTGCTGCTCGAAGAACTGGAAGAAGGTAATAACCATGGCACAAACCAAATTTGGATCGGGAGCCAAAAGCAGACGGAAAAGAGATAGAAAAAAAGTCGAGATACGAAAAAAGGAATTCCAGTACCAAGGAAAAACCTTAGAAGATCTTCAAAAGCTCTCTATTGAGGAATTACTGCCACTGCTTACCTCACGTTCCCGCAGAACCTTAAAAAGAGGATTATCCAAAGATGAGAATAAATTAATGAACGATATTAAAAATGCCAAAGAAGGGGATTTAATACGGACACACTGTAGAAATATGATTGTGTTACCTAGTTTTGTTGGCTTTAATCTCCTTATCCATAACGGGAAAGAGTTCGAACGAGTAAATATTCAACCCCAGATGATCGGTCACTATCTTGGAGAGTTCGCGTTAACCCGTAAAAAAGTTAAACATACAGGACCTGGTGTCGGAGCCACTAGAGGTTCTAAATTCATGCCATTGAAGTGATGAACTATGCCAAAATATTCAGCTGAGAAAGACTCAGAGAAAAGCGCACGAGCCTATGGATACGAACTGCATTGTTCTCAGAAAGATTCGATGAACCTTGCCCATGCATTACGAGGCATGACTATTGAATCTGCAAAAAAATATCTCGAAGATATCATTGCTCTAAAACGAGCACTCCCAGCAATATACCATAAGAAGAAACGATTGCACCAAAAAGGGATAGGCCCCGGAAGCTTTCCAGAGAAAGCAGCGCGGTATATGTTAAAGGTCGTCGAAAATGCAGAGAATAACGCGGAGTACAAAGGCTTTGACGTTGATAAAATGAAAATTGTCCATATCTCAGCGTATCAGGGAAGAGTCATTAGAGGAACCATGCCCCGAGCACATGGTAGGGCGACCGATAAAAATGAAACAACGACCGATGTCGAAATCATTCTTGAAGAGGTAGAATAATGGCAAATGAACGCAAGTTTATCAGAGAGAATGCCAAGCGATCATTAATTAAAAAGTTCCTCGTTAAAGAAATCGAAGGTGCTGGTTTTGGTGGCATGAACATTCAGCGAACCCCGATTGGAACCCGAGTCAACATTCTTGTCGAGCGTCCAGGAATGGTCATTGGAAAGGGTGGATCAAAAATCAAAGAACTGACTGATTCTATTCGCACCAAATTTAATGTTGATAACCCTCAAATCGAGATACAAGAAGCAGGGTCAAGTGCGTCTCTGAATGCTCAGATCATGGCAGAGAAGCTTGCTGAGGCCCTTGAGCGAGGATGGCATTTCAGACGAGCGGGACATTCTACAGTCAGAAGGATAATGCAGTCAGGTGCTAAAGGCTGCCAAGTAATCCTCTCCGGGAAATTAACCGGAGAACGACACCGAACAGAGAAATTCACGGAAGGCCACGTAAAATATTGTGGTGAAACTGCAAAAGAGGTCATGGATATCGGTTTAGCAACTGCGAAACTTAAACCAGGGGTCCTTGGAGTAAAAGTACGAATCATGAGACCAGATGCGAAACTACCTGATGAAATTACATATAAACTTGCAGTAAAAGAGGAAATAAAACCAGAAATAAAAATCGAAACAAAAGAACCAGAGCCGAAATTGGAGAAAAAAACCGATATTAAACAGATAACAAAAATTCCAGGAGTTGGGCCATCGGTGTTGAAAAAACTAGAAAAAGCAAGGATTACCTCACTTGAAGAACTCTATGTCATGAACCTTGATGATCTTATTGCTATTGATGGCATTGGGAATAAAACCGCTGAATTGATCGTAAAAAACATTAGAAAATTATTACAAGAGGGTACCAAACATGGCTCTTAAGGTTAAAGAACTCAGACAGATGTCACCTGAAGAACGGAACGAGAAGCTGAAAGAATTAAAAGAAGAACTTATGCATGAGCGCGGAGTATCTGCTATGGGGGGGTCATCGCCATCTCCCGGAAAAATTAGGCAGATACGACAATCCATTGCAAGGATTCTTACGATCATGCAGGAGGAAGGAGAACACAAATGAGTGATATATGCCCAAAATGTGGCCTCCCAAAAGAAATCTGTGTCTGTGAAGAAATAGCGCGAGAACAGCAAAGTATCACAATCGCGGTTGACAAGAGACGCTATGGGAAAACGATGACGGTCGTTGACGGTCTGAATCCCCATGATCTCGACATGAACGCGTTGGTCAGCAATCTCAAATCGATTTGCGCTTGCGGTGGAACCATTAAGGAAGGCAGGATTGAGCTCCAGGGAGACCATCGAGCACGGGTAAAAGAAGCATTGGAAAAACTCGGATTCACTGTTGACGTGATCTAATCTACTCATCAGACGTATCTGTTACGTCAAGGAAGTACGTTCAATGGAACATGAGCAGATCACCACCGATGAACTCATCGGCAGAACAGTCACCATCATCGACTGTACTGACCCATCGTGGGTGAATCAATCAGGACTCATCATCGATGAGACACAACATACGTTCCTCATCGAAAGCAAAAAGAAACAAAAACGAATTGCAAAGCAAACAGCAACGTTTGCATTTGAATATCATGGTAAAAAAACCATCGTGAATGGAACACAATTGGTGTATCGAGCTGAAGAAAGAATAAAAAAAACAAGGTGAAGACATTGGCAGAAAAAAAACAAGCACGGGACATAGGATTGAATATCAAACCACCTAGTACTAGCTGTAGCGATAAAGATTGCCCATTTCATGGGACATTATCGGTACGAGGGCAAGTCATTATGGGAACGGTGGTATCAACCAAAAGACAAAACACCGTCTCTGTTGAACGAGAATTTATGCATTTTGTGAAAAAATATGAGCGGTACGAAAAACGAACCTCAACATATCATGCTCACTGCCCACCGTGTATGACTCTTACAGCAGGTGATACCGTTCGTATTGCAGAATGTCGACCTTTGAGTAAATCTGTTTCGTTCGTTACAATTGAAAAAATGTAAAATTGGTGAACAGAAATGAAAGGAATAGCAGGTAGAATAATGCGAGGGTTGCCGGTTGGCGCCCGTCTAACGTGTATCGATAACACAGGTGCAAAAGTCGTACAAATCATCATGACTGTAAAGATTAAAGGTGTTCATCGTCGTACTCCAACCGCTGGCGTTGGTGACTTGGTGATTGTAAGTGTAAAAAAAGGGGCAACCGAGATGAGACGACAGATCTTAAAGGCAGTCATCGTCCGTCAGAGACGCCCGTTTCGACGCCCCGATGGCCTCATGGTTCAGTTCGAGGATAACGCTGCAGTATTAATTACAGATACGGGAGAAACAAAAGGAACGATGATAAAAGGTCCCGTTGCAATAGAAGCGGCAGAACGATGGCCAAAGATAGCTGCGTTAGCAGCAACAATCTTGTAAAGTGAGTGATATGACATCAATAAAACCACGAAAACAACACTACATGCTCCATAACGCACCTCTCCACAAAAAGAGGAAATGGATTTCATCACATCTCGCGGAAAACCTTCTCTTAAAATATGACCGACGAAGTCTCCCAGTCGTGAAAGGAGATACGGTCAAGATCATGCGAGGAAGCTTCCGAGGACATGAGGATAAAATCTCAAAAGTCAATGTAAAAGACCAGACTGTGGAAATTGAAGGTGTTACTATTACTACTGCGAAAGGGACAAAGATAGCCAAACCAATCCATGCAAGTACATTACTCATCACGAAATTAAATGTCACTGATAAATGGCGACGACAGAAACTCGAGAGCGGACTTTCAGAGACAACTAAAAAAGAAATCGAAAGAGAAGCAGCAGAACAACTTAAGGCACTTGAGACAGAAAAGAAAGCAGCAGAGGAAGAGGAAGCAGCCAAAGAAGAAGAAAAACGAAAAGAAGAGATAAAAGAACCCGTCAAGGAAGAAGAACCTACAGAGAGTCCTGAAGAAATCGTTGAACCAGTTACCAAAGAAGAAACACCAAAAGAAAAAGTCGAAACAAAAAGTGCTGAACCAGAACCGCCGAAAAAGAAACCAACAGCAAAAAAATCTACCCCTAAAAAAACGACAAAAAAGAAAAAAAAAGAAGGTGAACCATGAGCAAACACTTGAAAAGACTTGCAGCACCACGAGTACTACGGATCCATAGAAAAAAACGTGTACTCACAATCCGTGCTGCACCAGGACCACATCCGTTTGAGCAAGCTATTCCCCTTGGGTTACTCATACGAGATTATCTTGGCTTATGCGACACATATAAAGAAGCCAGAAAAATCGTGTCGAATGGAGATATCCTTGTTGATGGTGTGAAACGAAAGAATTTCAAGTTCCCCTGTGGTCTGATGGATGTTATCTCGATTCCTAAAATGAGGATGAATGTTCGTATCCTCTACGACAGAAAAGGAAAACTCACCCTTAACTCCATATCAGAAAGCGATGCAGAATGGAAACTGTGCCGTATACAGAATAAAACGATAATAAAAGGAAAAAAAATACAACTCAACCTCCACGATGGAAAAAATAAACTCGTCGAGAAAGATGAATATAAAACCGGGGACGTCCTTAAAATTGGGTTCAAAGAAAATAAAATCGATGATGTATTTAAATTTGACAAAGGAACTGTGTCTATGATCATCGGTGGAACTCATATTGGAGAAATTGCCAACATCGAAGAAATTCAAATTGTTGCTTCATCAAAACCAAATCTTGTCAATCTGAAAGGCGAAAAAGAATTTTCTACCATCGCAGAGTATGTATTTCCAATCGGAAAAAACAAACCAGCAATCACACTTCCTGAGGTGAAAATGCAATGAGCGCAAAAAAAACAACAGCACCGAAAACTCATAAAACGGGAACGCGTTCAAAAAAACCATCTTCAAAGAAAAAAGAAGCCAAGCAACCAATGAAACCGCATATCGCAAAAGTAACGGTAAATATTGGTGTCGGTGAAGCAGGTGAAAAACTCAAGAAAGCAGAATCAGTTTTAGAAGGCGTCACCAAACAAAAACCTGTACAAACCCTTTCAAAAACAACCAATAAAGATTGGGGGTTGCGAAAATTCATGCCGATAGGCTGTAAAGTAACGTTACGAAGAAAAGCTGCAGAAACATTTTTGATCAATGCATTAAAAATCAGAGAAAATAAAATCTCAGATTATTCATTTGATGATCAAGGAAATTTCTCATTTGGAGTACCAGATCATACCCTCTTTGCCGGACAAAAATACGATCCGAACATTGGCATCTTTGGGATGGACATCTGCGTCACACTTGAAAAACCAGGCTATCGGATTAAACATCGACGAATTGACCGACGGAAAATTCCACAACGCCATGAACTAAATAAAGAAGAGACCATGAAATTTATCACTGAAGCATTTAACGTAGAGGTCGTAGAATGAGGATCAAAGAGCGAAAGAAAATATACGGCAGGAAAATAGGATGTGAACAATGTGGCAGAAAACGCGGGATTATACGACGCTATGGACTCCGTCTTTGCAGACAATGCTTTCGGGACAAAGCAGAAGAAATGGGTTTTAAAAAATATGATTAGAGGTTGTTGAAGATTATGTTAAATGATCCATTGGCAGATGCATTATCAATCATCAGAAACGCGGAGATACGAGGAATAAACACCTGTGTTATCCGCCCCTCATCAAAACTCATTGGTGGAGTCCTTACTCTTCTGAAAGAGAAAGGATACCTTGGTAACTTTGAGTATGTTGAGGATGGAAAAGCAGGTATCTATCAGGTGAAGCTCTTAGGAAGCATCAATAACTGCGGTGTTATTAAACCACGCTACCCTATAAAAGTCGATGAGATGGAGAAATGGGAAGCTCGGTATCTCCCCGCTCGTGATTTCGGGTTACTCATCCTCACAACTACCGAGGGTATCATCGCTCATGACGAAGCACGAAAGAAAGGCATCGGAGGAAAACTCCTCGCGTATGTGTACTAAAGAGTGAAACGCATGGAAAAGACAACTCAAATAAAAGAAGAAATCAAAATCCCTGACGGCATTCAAATCACCATTGAGGGAAAAACCGTTCACGTCAAGGGTCAAAAAGGATCACTATCAAAGATTCTCTCCCATCCCAGGATATCCATTACGGTACAGGGAGCAGTCGTGCAGATCTCCTGCAGTCAGTCTCCTCGCCGGAAAGAAAAAGCATTGATTGGAACCTTTAAAGCCCATATTAGAAACATGATCAAGGGCGTCTCACAGGGATACGAATGTAAAATGAAAACAGTGTTTTCTCATTTTCCAATAAAAACCAGTGTCGATGGAAACCATCTCGTCATTCAGAATTTCCTTGGAGAACGATTCCCCCGACGCGCAGATATCCTTGAGAACGTGAAAGTTGAGGTTAAAGGAGAAAACATCATACTTACGGCCACTGACAAAGAGAAAGTAGGACAAACCGCTGCAAATATCGAACGTGCAACCAAAGTCAAAAATAGAGATATCCGGGTCTTTCAAGATGGTATCTACATTGTGGAAAGAGGCTAAACCATGACAAAAGAAGCTGTTTTAAAGGAGTTTGAATCATTGAAAGGTGTTGGGAAAGCAAAGGCCAAACTCCTCTATGAGAATGGATATGATTCTCTGGACAAATTGAAAAAGGCAAAAATAAAAGATTTGACCAAACTCAAAGGAATCACAGAGAAGAACGCAAAGGAAATTCTTGCTCAGATTAAAGAGAAAAAAGAAAAAACAACGAAAAAAACTGTTGAGAAAAAAGATCAAGAAGAGCAAAAAGAGAAGAAAGCTGATGCTGTTGAAATCGTTGATCAAAAAGAAGGAGCGTACAAACCAAAGATTAAACCACAGTTAAACGAGAAAGAAAAAGAGCAACTGGTGATTCGACGACAAATCAAGAAAAGGACTCCTCATTTCCTAAGAAATGAAGGATTTCGGTACAAACGTATCCCAAAGAACTGGAGACGACCAAATGGGATTACGTCAAAACTGCGCATCAACTTAAAGTATCGCCCCAGTAAGGTACGCGTAGGTTTTCGTGGACCAAAGATTGTCCGGGGAAAACACCCATCAGGCTTTGAAGAAGTGATGATTCACTCTGTTAAAGAACTTGAGACTATTAATCCTAAGAAACAGGCGGTACGCATTGGTGGTACCGTTGGGACAAAGAAACGACAAGTGATTGCGAAACGAGCAGATGAATTAGATATTCGGATTTTAAACATGAGGGGGTAACTATGACGGACCTACGAAATCAACGCAGAATGGCTGCATCGATTATGAAATGCGGTGGAACGAAAGTGTGGATGGACCCGGATAGACTTGAAGAGATAGCAAAAGCGGTAACACGGAATGACATATTAATTCTGGTGAACGGTGGTGCTATTAAGAGATTACAAAAACAAGGGAATTCCAGTGGACGACACAAACATATCCTGCATCAGAAAAAGAAAGGACGACGGACCGGTCAAGGATCAAGGAAAGGACCGAAACACGCACGTCTGCCGAAAAAGGAGCGATGGATTCGAACCATTCGTCCTATTAGGACCTATCTGAAACAATTGCGGGAGGAGACCAAGATCGACGCCCATACATATCGTGTGTATTATCGTAAGGCAAAAGGTGGTGTCTTTAGAAGTAAACAACATCTGAAATCACATCTTCTCGCTGACAATATCATCAAGGAGGAAAAACAATGAAAGCAGGACCACGATATCATGTAAAACCCCGCAGACATCGTGAACGAAAAACCGATTACCGCTTACGTCTTAAACTGCTACGCAGTAAGAAACCACGCATTGTCGTACGAAAATCTCTTAAAACCATTCGCGTACAGTTCGTGGAGTACAATGCTTTAGGCGATAGGATACTTGCATCGGCAATCTCCAATGAGTTAGCTAAAGAATATGGCTGGAAATACTCAGTTTCAAATACGCCTGCCGCGTATCTTACAGGTTTTCTCGCAGGAAAAAGAGCAAAAGAAAAAGGAATTGAACATGGTGTATTAGATATTGGTTTATATCATCCCACTGTTGGTAGCACATTGTTTGCTTCATTAAAAGGGGTTATAGATGCGGGGGTTGAATGCCCCCATGACGCAGAGATGCTACCCAAAGATGAGAGAATTTACGGAGTACACCTCAACAAAGATATCAAACCGCTCGTTGGTGAGATACGAACAAAGATGAAAAAAGGAGGCAAAGAGGAATAATTATGCCAGGAAGAGGACGCGGAAACGCACCAAGAGGACGACGCAGACAGTTTGACGAGGGAGCGGCCCCCGTCATATGGACACCGAAAACCAGACTCGGAAAAATGGTAAAAAACGGGGAAATCACCACCATGAGTGATGCGTTAAAAACCGGGCTACCTTTACGAGAGCCAGAAATCGTTGATATCCTACTGCCGAGTGTCGAAGATGAAGTAATCGATGTAAAAATGGTTCAGCGAATGACCGATTCAGGGCGACGAGTCAAGTTCGTCATCACCGTTGCGGTAGGAAACAAAGATGGTTTTGTTGGTTTAGGCCAAGCAAAAGGAAAAGAAGTCGGCCTAAGCATTAAAAGAGCTATTGAGAATGCCAAGATGAACATTATTCAAATTCGACGTGGATGCGGATCCTGGGAATGCGGATGCCGAACTCCTCACACCATCCCGTTTTTAGTCACAGGAAAAAGTGGTTCTGTCGAAGTGACATTCAAACCCGCGCCTCGAGGTATCGGGCTTGCGACCGGTGATGTTGCAAAGAAGATCCTCCACCTTGCGGGAGTAAACGACTGCTGGGCGTTCACTGAAGGGAAAACAAAGACGGTTGTCAACTATGCAAGAGGTGTCTATGACGCCTTGAAAAAGAATGCAGAAATGAGGATTACCGACAATGAAATGAATAAACTTGGTATTGTCCTGGGAAGTATCGGAATACCTGTAAAAGAAGAACAAGTCAGCCCAGCTAAAACGGAGGAATAAACCCATGGTATATGCAGTTATCAGAGTAAGAGGTACGGTCAATATAAAGCCTGATATTAAAAAAACAATGCAATTACTACGATTGTCACGTACGAATCATTGCGTGCTTCTTGAAGAAAACGTAGTGTTTAAAGGGATGCTACAGATGGTCAAAGATTACACGACTTGGGGTGAAATCAACAAAGAAACCCTTTCCAAGCTTCTCTCCGAAAGAGGAAAACTCATTGGTGATAAACCTCTCACCGAGGAGTATCTGAAAAAGGCGACACCCTATCATAGTTTTGAAAAGCTTTCTGAAGCGATTCTCAAAGAGAAAGTAAAATACAGAGAGATACCTGAGGTAAAACCACTCTTTCGTCTCAACCCACCAAAGAAAGGCCATCGAACTGTGAAACGATCGTTTGTGAATAAAGGTTCTTTGGGATACCGAAAAGACGAGATTAACAAACTCATTGATCGAATGTTGTAAGGAAACGAAATATTCCAAAAGATTATTATAGGGATACTATTTTATTGGGTGAATAAAGAGAAAGAGGGTGTTAGAAGATGGAGGAAGTTCTCTACAATATAGAAATACATCGAAATGAGGGAAGCTATATGGGGAAGATTTATTCCGATATTGACGGAGTAAAAGAATTTGAAAACAACAGAATTGACCGTCTCCTTCGCGACATCATCGTTGACATGCAGCTTGCATTAGATGATGAGTTTTCCACGAGAACGATCGCAACCGATCTTCCTGAATTCACTGATGAGTTAAAATAAAACGACTCCATTCTTTAAAAAACCACGATACTCGTGAAAAACAGGTGTATTGAAGGGCAATATTTTTAAAGGTTTCTGTTATTTGGGCTTCTACCTATCCTGATACTTTGGAGGAACACTGTGACATATACTCGCTTTGAAAAAGCTCGCATCATTGGCGCACGAGCCTTACAACTTTCCATGGGGGCCCCTTCGATCTTAGCGGAAATACCAAAAGATATGATAGACCCTGTTGAAATCGCGATGCTTGAGTATGATGAAGGTGCTATTCCAATTACCGTGAAACAAAAGGAAATAAAAGCGTAGATTTGAGGAACAACTATGGCTGAAGAAAAACAAGCTGCGGAAACAGAACCGACAATGATGGTATCTGAAGAGACCTATATGACTTCGGGTGTTCATATTGGGACCCGGCAGAAAACCGCTGACATTAAAGAATTTATCTATAAAGTACGAAACGATGGGTTATACATCATCGATGTGAAGAAAACCGACGAAAGAATAAAGGCGGCCGCGAAGTTTCTGGCGAAATACGACCCATCCAAGATCCTGGCAGTTTCCGTTCGACAATATGGGCAAAAACCAGTAAGAAAACTTGGGGAAAAGACGGGGATTCAAGTTCTTGATGGCCGATTTCAACCAGGAACATTAACAAATCCGAATGCGAAAACCTTCCTCGAACCAGAAATCATTTTACTTACCGACCCTCTTGCTGATATTCAGGCGTTACATGAAGCAAAAAACATCGGTATCCCTGTTATTGCACTGTGTGATACAAACAATGAAACCAAGTACATAGATTATGTCATCCCAACAAACAACAAAGGACGACGCGCGCTTGCCTTAATATACTGGCTTCTTGCGCGAGCAACTCTTCGAGAGCAGGGAAAAATTCAATCTGATGAAGAATTCACAACAAACGTTGAAGATTTCGAAGCTGAAATTTAAATAATTTTTTGAAGTCGTCACCGATTCAAACAGAACATAGGAGATAGCTTTGGAAGAAAAAATATCTGATAATATCATCCTTATCGGTACGGCACATATTTCTGAAGAAAGTGTAAATGAAGTTCGGAAAGCCATCGAAACCTATAAACCAGATATTGTCGCTGTGGAGCTCTGTCAGCGGCGTTTTGAAACGATTTCCAAAAAAGATAAATGGGAAAACACACCGGTCACTGCACTTATCAAATCCAATAATGCGTATTTTATGCTTGCACAAACCTTCCTTTCCTCGATCCAACGAAAACTTGGCGAGGAATACGGTGTGGAACCAGGTTCCGAAATGATCGCTGCGATGCAAGAGGCAGAGAAATATAACATCAAGGTTGCCTTAGTTGATAGGGATATTACGGTGACGCTGAAGCGAGCCTGGAGGACAATGGGACTTCGTGAGAAATTCAAGGTGGTTTGGGAATTTCTCAAAGCAATGATCGGGTACGATGAAGAGGAACTCGAAGAGCTGGACTTGAAAGAACTCATGAAGCAGGATGTCCTCTCGCAGATGATGGAGGAGTTCAGTAAAATTGCACCAAGTGCTGCGAAGGTGTTGATTACTGAGCGGGACCTGTATATCGCGCAAAAAATCTATGAGGAAAGTAAGAAGGGAAAGGTCGTTGCAGTCGTTGGCGCAGGACACGTTAATGGTATCAAGAAGCATCTTGAGAAACAAGAACTTCATGCAAACCTGCAAGAACTTGAACAAATTCCAAAAAAACGTCTGAGTCTTGTGAAGGTTGTTGAGGTCGCTATTCCTGTTATTTTTTTCGCAGTTATTGGGTGGATCATCTATTCAACAGGTGTTGACCCCTGGAATAAAATCAAAGATGTCTTTCTTATCTGGTTCCTTGTTCACGGCATTCTCTCTGGAGTTGGCGTCGCAATCGCACGCGGACATCCCTTATCGATTCTTACGGCATTCCTTGCTGCTCCGTTTACGTCGCTTGAACCGTTTTTCGCACCGGGATGGTTTGCTGGGTTAGTCGAAGCAAAATTACGCAAACCATTAATAAAAGATTTCCAAGAACTCAGTAAGATTGAGCGGGTGCGTGATTTTTTAAGAAACAAGGTCATCCGTCTTCTTATGGTTGTCGCCTTGGCGAATCTCGGAAGCATCATAGGAACCATTGTTGCGCTTCCATGGATTCTTAGTCTTGGGCTTGGCTAAATGTTTTTATCCCGATTATTTATAACTCGTACCAATCTGCGAGACGGCTATGACTGAGCGAAAAAAGTTCTACACCTCATTTCATGATCTTTCTCCCCGGGAGTATATGTATATACCTAAAGGGAACCTACAGGTCGGAAAACCAGGTTCGTTTAGCAGAATTGAACTCGGTCATCTTATTATCGCTATTGGGGTCCTTACTATTGCATTTTCGTTTACCTTTTCAAAAAATAATCTTCTTTTTTCCTTATTAGGTTCTCCAATTGATATCGTATCGTACTTTTTTTTTATGCCAATTGCTTTTCTAGGGATTGTTACTGCCTTCTTTATTCATGAGCTCTCCCATAAATTCGTCGCACAAAAATATGGCCTCTGGTCCGAGTTCCGCATGTATCCAAAAGGTCTACTCGTATCGGTGATTATTGCGTTTTTCACTGGTCTTGTCTTTGCAGTACCAGGAGCAGTGATGTTCAGAGGGGATGCAAAACCATTTGAAACTGGAAGAATCGCTGCTGCAGGACCTGCCTCAAATATTGGTATTGCGGTCGTCACCTATATCTTCTATCACTTTTGGTTTTTTACGATGGGTTTTTGGGGGACACTAATCGGGTTTATCTGTCTAGTGAATTTATTACTTGCAACATTTAATCTATTACCATTCGGTCCTTTGGATGGGAAAAAGGTGTTGCTCTGGAGCGAAATCGCCTGGTTTGTATTATTCTCTGTTTCTGTGTTATTGTTAAGTGGGATGTTTATTGGTGGGAATTTGCTTACCAATTTTTTTGCGTAACATTGATGGGGAAATGTATATATTTAACATATCTGATGATTTCATTGGATGAAAACACTGGGTGTGTACACCAAAGATTTTTCTCTCTATCATGACATTATAAAAGCGTTAAAAAAAAGAAATGTCGGGTATGTTTCCCTTGTATCACAAGACGATGTCCCAAGAAGAATCGGTGTCATCCTCACATCAGAAAAAGAACTAAAAGAAATCTCGTTAAGTAAGAAAGTTGCTGCAGATGCTTATGATTCTATCGAGTATGCGATTGATCTTGCGGTTCAGAAACTAACCGGAAAAGAGCTGTATTCCAAGATTTTTATTGGTATTGATCCTGGAGAACGACCAGGAATAGCAATCGTAGGTGACGATATCTTACTTCAGAAAATTCAGGTGGATGGTCCTGAATACGTGGCTTCTGAGATAAAGCGGTTCACAAAGTTCTACCCATCGAAAGAAACCTATATCCGCATTGGACATGGGTCCATCATAAACAGAAACAGAATCATCAATTCTCTTATCCCTTTAGAGGTACCCATCGAGATTGTTGACGAAACCAGAACGACACCAGCGCAACAGAAACGACGATGCGTACGAGACAGCGAAGCAGCAGCAGCAATCGCATTACTTTCAGGTGGGCGGGTGCAAACTACGCTTCCTATTGAAACATCCAGAGGAGCAATTAAAAACGTTCAAAAACGAAGCAGACAGCTTAGCGAAGGGAGATTGACCATCTCTGAGAAAACAGCACTTCAGGTGCTAACTGGGGAACTGAGCCTTCTGGAAGCTATTGAAAGAGAAAAAAATCAGGGTAAACCCAAATGTTTATGAGCGTTGCTCATATGCTCCATAGGTAAGAGTAATGGAATACCGATACGCGCTGATAAGTGTCTACGATAAACAAGACATTGTTGACTTTTCAAAAGAACTATCAAACCGGGGAATCCATATTCTTTCAACCGGTGGCACCGCAGTGGTGTTACACAAGGCAGGAATCCCTTTTACAGAAGTATCAGATGTTACTGGATTTCCTGAAATGCTCGATGGTAGGGTCAAAACCCTTCATCCGATCATCCATGCAGGAATCCTTGCTAAACGAGATAACAAAAAACATCTAAAAACCCTCAAAGACCATAACATCAACAGGATTGATTTTGTTGTGTGTAACCTGTATCCCTTTGAAAAAACGATACAAAAACCAAAGGTTGGTATTGAAGAAATCATTGAAAACATCGATATCGGTGGGCCGACCCTCATCCGGGCTGCGGCTAAAAATTACAAAGATGTTGTCGTCGTAACCGATCCAACACAATATGCAGAGGTCCTTGCCGTTCTGAAATCTAAAAATGGAATACCACTAGAGTACCGTGAAAAATTAGCGGTTCAGGCCTATGCCCATACCGCCCAGTACGATAGTATCATCTCGCAATATCTGAGGAATCGTTGGACTGATGAACTTCTACCCGGTGATTTCTCAATAACGATGCGGAAGATCCAAGAGATGCGATATGGTGAAAACCCGCATCAGAAAGGAGCGTTTTACAAGGCGCTTCCCTCTGTTGAAGAACCCTGTGTCTCGAACGCTAAACAGCTGCAAGGGAAGGAACTTTCGTTCAATAATATCCTTGATGCGAACTGCGCTATTGAGTGCACCAAAGAATTCAGAGGACCCTCTTGTGTGATAATTAAACATGCGACTCCCTGTGGGATCGCCAGTGCATCGACATTGCTTCAAGCATGGAATGACGCATACGCAACCGATATCTATTCTCCTTATGGTGGCATCGTTGCGTTTAATAGGGAACTACAAAAAGACGTCGCATTGGAGTTGTCAAAATATTATCTTGAGGTGATTGTGGCGCCAAGCTTCGGAAAAGATGCCTTAGCGATTTTTAGAAAAAAGAAAAACCTCCGGTTACTTGAACTCCAAGGTTTAGATAAGGAAATTCAGAGAAGGGGTTTGGATATTCGTAGTGTTGTTGGCGGATTCCTTGTGCAGGAACGAGATGTTTGGTTTGCTGATAAAATCACCTGGAAGACTGTTACGAAGATCAAGCCGACAAAAGAAGACCTCCTCTCGATGGATTTCGCAGTGAAATGCGTCAAACACATCAAATCAAACTCTGTCGTATTTGTGAAAAAGACACGAACGGTTGCAATCGGAGGCGGGCAAACCTCCCGTGTGGATGCTACCTGGATCGCAACCCATAAAGGTAAGGACCAAACCAACGGCTCTGTCATGGCTAGCGACGCATTCTTTCCTTTCCGGGACGCAGTAGATGTTGCTGCGAAGGCTGGAGTTAAAGCCATAATACAACCGGGTGGTTCCATCCATGATGACGAAGTAATCCAAGCGGCAAACGAACAGGGGATTGCAATGGTGTTTACCGGTCAAAGATACTTCCGACATTAACAAGGTATCTAAATGTTCTTAAAGAGGAAACAGTATCAGTAACCGATGGATTTTCGAGTACAACACAGAGATGGACCTGCACGAATCGGACAATTGACTCTAAATAAAACGACGGTGAGAACTCCAACCATTCTTTTTCTCCATACATCTCGATGCAAGGCACCAGAATTTTCTGATATCATCCTGACAAATGAGGCAGTAAAAACTAAAAAACCTCTAATACGTATTGGAGAAAGCATCTTTTCAACAACAAAAAAGAAGGAACAAAAAGACATCTCATTGGATAATTATCTTTTCTATCCAAGAGACGTTACTAATGAACTCCACCTCAGCACCCAATACTATAGGAAGAATGCAGAGTATTGTGTGATTCCCTCAAAAAAAGAATTAATCCCAGATCTAGTGATTGACAAAGATACATCTCTTTTTATCGTTGCAAATGCGGCTCAATTGTTTACTCAACAAACACACTGCGTTGAATTTATAACAGAATTACGAAAGAACATAGGATATGAGAAACTGATCTATCTTCCATGTGTAGGTGATTCAACAAGTATGGCACTCCTCGCGTACATGGGTGTCGATTTTTTTGATTCTTTTTCCGCGTTTCTCGCAGCACGAAACCAGACATTTCTTTTTCCAACAGGTTTTTTTAAGAAAAATCAGCTCCCTGAGCTCCCCTGCAGCTGCCCCTCTTGTGTAAAAACAAACGATGCATCAGTGATGGAGTACGAAGACATCTTGCAGCATAATTACTATATGCTTTTTTATGAGATGAAACAAGTAAGGAACGCGATTTTCACTGGTTCGCTACGAGAACTCGTAGAGGTCCGTGTCAGAAGCAGTCCGCATCTTGCATCGTTGTTACGAATCCTTGATCTCACTCAATATGAATTTTTAGAGGAGCGAACACCGATTGTTCGAAAACAACCATTGATTGCGACGACGAAAGATTCATTGGTACGACCTGAGATACGACGATTCCAACACCGAATCATTCACCGGTATGAAAAACCACCTAGCACAAAAATATTACTCTTGTTGCCTTGCTCTGCAAAAAAGCCGTACTCGTTCTCAAAATCCCATAAACTCTTCAGAGAATGCTTCTTTAACCTGGCTAATCCTTTCGTAATCCACGAAGTCATCCTGACCTCCCCTCTGGGTCTTGTTCCAAGAGAGCTAGAACTCATATACCCTGCAGCCACCTACGATATTGCGGTTACGGGCTACTGGGATGAGGATGAAAAGAAAATGATACGAACACTCCTGCAAACGTACTTGCAGAAAAACTCCTATGATGCAGTCATCATGCACATCCCTTTAGCGATACAAGCATTTGTTCGTGATCTTTTTAAAGAACCACACATAACCTGTAACGATTCATTAACATCAGCTGAATCGCTTACTAATTTAGCGAATGTATTACAGCATTTGACACAAGGCTACACTCGTGTTGATCCGAAAAAACGCACCTATGAAAACATCGCATCGCTTGCCTGTTATCAATTTGGTCCATCACTAACGAGTCATTTGATGAAAGATTGTATCATCAGAGGAAAATATCCGTATCAGAAAATAATGCATAAAAACATACAACTTGGGATGCTTACCGAAGAGCGAGGATTTATTTCACTTACCCTGGATGGAGCGAAGCGATTGAATGACACAGAAGAGTATTGGGTAGATATCTATGATGATTTTACGTTGAAAGGATCTGTGTTCGCACCAGGGATAAAAAATGCGGACGAATCAATACGGATTGGTGACGAAGTGCTCGTTAGGAAAAAGAAACAACTCTGTGGTGTTGGCGTGGCACTTATGAACGGGAAGGAGATGACAGAATCAACCCACGGAGAAGCAGTAAAAATACGGCATCACATTTAATTCATACTCATATCTTGTTTCGTCCCACAATAGGGACAGGAATACACATGGACATCCGTTACAATGTCTACTCCCTCAGCCCAGACGGTAATCCACTCCCCACAGTGTTCACACTTGAAATTCTTATGAACTGATTTCTTTTCAGGGATTTCTTCAAGGACCCGTGATGGTTTTGAAGGAACAGTCCCGATAGTCCCACAATCAGGACATGTTAAGGTGAAAGATTTTTTGTTGTTTTGTTTTGATTTTTTAATAGCGAAAATACCATCACATAAGGGACATTTGAAATGATGGAGTTTGCCTTTCAGTGATTTTTCGAATTCATCAACAGTTTTTTTAACAACCGGTTTCTTTTTTTCTTTGGAAACCAGGAATAATACGGTAAGGATAACGAGAATTCCGTAGAGGGCAATAATGCGTTCCAACCACTGTTCATTATATACAATATCCCAAAGAGAGAAGAGGAAGACGACGAACGCAAGAATAATAATCGCCACAAACGGTGCTGTTTTACGTGAGATTATGTTCATTGGTTCCGTCTCCTTATCCCATAGAAAGCCAGTAGCATAATGAGTATAAAGACGATAATGGATGCAGTAAGATACCCCCAATTGTCTTTTAACCGGGTAAATAATTCGGAGGAAGAAGATAGTTTCTGTAATGGGTTGGTACCTTGTTGATACTCCTCGAGATTGGTAACACCGTCGTTATCTCCGTCTAGTGAAGCATCGTTTGGATCAAGTGGGTTGAACCCGTATTGAATCTCCCAGGCATCGGGCATGCCATCATTATCCGTGTCATTTAGATCATCGGTAACCCAAAATGTTTTTTCTTCCGTAGTTTTCTTATTTCCTTTGTTGTCTTCCACGGTGATTGAAAAAACGTATTTTCCGATGGCTCCATATGTTTTTGTGTAGATGTACTTTGTATCAGGTAGCGTATTACTCATGGTGTGTACTTCTGAGAGGTCATCCGGGAAACGTATCCTTACCTCAACAGAGTATATGCCTGAGAAATCAGTGGTGATACAGCGGATCTCTACCTGACCGTTTTGTAATTGGACAAAGGGATTCGCTCCAAAGTAAGTGACGCTTGGTAGTGTTTTATCGCCAGTGACTTCAAAAGACCCAGTAATGGTCGACTGACTTTTATTAAATGAGAGGTCAGTCGCTTTGATAGAGAAATCATGTCTGCCGAGCTGAACGGCGTTAAAAAGATATTCATATCGGTCATTGTTTGTTTCAGTCATTGTTGCGTTCACAAAGGTCTTATTTGGGGTTTTAATAGATATAATGACCGTGTCGATGCCTGATGTATCGGTCGCTTTAACCCGAATAAGAAGCATGTTTCCCTGTTCAATAGTTGAGGAACACTCAAGATTTGAGAGAACCGGAGGGGTTCGCTCTGAGGGGATAACCCAGAGCACATGAAAGAGTGCTTTGTAGTTATTCACACCGTGTTTATCTGGAGTCTGCGTGGTGTTCAAGATTTGTATCCCTACCGCCCATTCACCATTAAAACTCGCTTTTCCAAATCGTGCCTGCTCCCAGATGATCGTCACGTTAGTGTATTCATTCTTCTTTAGACTCACCGTCGTTGAGTTTCTATCAGCAATGAAATACATGGAGTGATTGTTTTCATTTTGTTCACAATACAAGATGACTGTATAGTCGGTGGCGTTTCCATCCCCTGTGTTACTAATATAGGCGGTAATTGCCACAGGGCTGCCTTCGTTGACCGGGGTTGGCGTTACTGTGATATTTAAGACAGCTAAATCAGGTATTCCTTCAACGATTACCCATTTCCATCTTTTATTATTTCCCGGGTTTGAATCAGAGTAAAAAACAACGACAGAGACATTATGGTTTCCTTTATTTGAGGGAAGCCAGGTGAACTGAAGCGTTCTATTTTCATCTTTTTGAATCGTGAGGTCTTCTTGAGCATCTACGTTGATGTTATCAACACGAAGCGCGACATTGACATGTTCAACAGTCGTATTAAATGCACAGACATGTGCAGTAATTGTGACATTGTATCCTACATAACAGGCATCAGGTGCTACAAGAGCAGATACCATAAGATCAGGTTTACCGATATAGAAACTAAGAGTGAGAGGAGCGGTTTGATACCCGGCATCATCGTATCCGATGATGTTTACCAGCCAATCACCTCGTTTCGACAGCTTTTTTGAGGTATTTGACCAGTTGAGATTATTTCCCGTATTTAATGACATGTTGAATTCAAACTGACCGTCCCAGTAGAAACGAGCGGTAACGTTTTTTGCTAGTGCAGTGGTGTACACTTGGAGGGGTAGGGTTTTATTCAGTGGATAGTACGTCTCAAAGGTGTTAATAAACTCAGGCCACCAACCTTGGGTTGACACCACAGAACCTTGTACGACTCCTGATGGCGTGAGGTTTAACGTCTCAGTCATTGGACTACGCATCCCCCTATTTTCGATGACATCAAAATACACGCCATACAAGGACGGTCCCGGTACCATCCAGGATAATGTTCCAACCGCATTGGTGTAATTATTAAAGACACTGCTTTCATTAAACCAGGTTTTATTAATAGCTATCATCGTTCCATTCGTATAATACCGCACAATGGTAATCGTTGTATTATCAAATGTTTTATTTACAACCTGTAGTAACTGAAGAATCGATGTAAAATTCAGTCCAAAAGAAATGTTACCAACACCGGTGATGTTGTAGATTCTGCGATAATGCCAGCTGGTATTCCACCAGGGTATGAGCGAAGTCGTTGTTTCAAAGTAATTATTACTTTTCTGTTCTTCGTTTATTGTTTGTTTTGGATCAATAGTCAGATTAATACTATGAACCCCGAAGGTAAGGGGGACCCAGGAGAAGGAGACGCCAAAGGATTCTCCTTTGACCAAACCAGTGCTTTTAATGTACCATTGTTTCAACGTGTGATCGATACTGAGAGAGACGTTAATAGTCTGGGTCGTGTTTTTCCCAATATTTTTTACCATTCCTGTAATCGTGAT
The DNA here is from genome assembly GCA_964526175.1 of uncultured Thermoplasmatales archaeon. GTDB lineage: Archaea > Thermoplasmatota > E2 > DHVEG-1 > DHVEG-1 > SM1-50. Next base: position 27,544 of record CAZGIV010000003.1, read on the forward strand.
TGGTTTTCCAAGTTTACTCATTCCGCTAATAGACGGAGTGGAGACAAAGAGCAGGTCGGTCTTTCGTTCATTAATTCGTATTTCTCCAGTAGCAAACGCTTCATTGACCCCTAAATAGGTCACGGTGACATGTAAGATTCTGCGTTGCGTAGAACCCAATGTTGCCGTCCAGGTGAGATTTTCTATCCGTTGCTGATTTCGTAATAATCCTAAGGAGTCTATAAGAAAGGTCGCTACGGTCTGCTCCGTATCGACTTTCACGGTGATTGTGATTTGCTGTCCAACAGAGATGTTTTGAGGGCCGATGTTTTTAATGGTAACGTAGATATGAACGGTATCTCCTTCTACAGAAGGATCAGGTGTTGCTGTCACGTTTAAGATAGAAAGATTAGGATCAAGTATCGGTTTCTCAGCGATGAGAGTCAAAGGAAAAATGCTTGAAAACAAAAGAATGATTATACTTAAAATATAAAATTTTTTCATTTTTTTATGCACTAGCTGTATCTTTGATTTTTTTCCACTGACCATAACTCCCCCTTATCGGATGCATGATTGCTATTTATTACGATATATTTGTAGTTTTCTATCGAGAGTGTATTGTATAAAATAGAAGAATTAATATATATTTCACTATGTGTTTTTATCTCCATTTATAAAAAGAGATTACTGTGAGGGACGAAGCGGCCGAAAATCTATATACGAACCTAAGGCAACCGGGATGGTCTGATTGACGCCAAAAAGAGAGATACTGGCACGTATCTGAGCAAAAACGCTCTCAGGCAGAAATCCTTTACCTGAAAAATTTAAAAGTTTTGAATAGAGAAGGATAATATCTCCATGGAAGTATGTTGTACCCTCTGGGATAAGTTCCCCAGCACCAAGTGTCCCTTCTGCGACAAAGTATTTCTGCTTATTTTTCACACCATAATACACGACAGCTAAATCTGTTACGATCAACGGTATTTTTGTTGGATTAATGACTTCAAGAGTCATATTCCCATTTAGCCCACCGCGCACGCGTGTAAGATCGACATCAAGAGCGAGCTCGAGAGGTTTATCTGATGGGATAAATTGACTGATATCGGGAACGGCGATGTCGATATCACTTGAGATTGGGAGTGACTTATTGATACCAGCGACGGTTGCTCCTGCTTCAGCATAAAGAGAAATGTGAAGTCTTTTTGCGTTTAACGCTTGGATGGCAACCGATCCATAGCCCTGTAATGTCACCGCGCTCTCCGCAGGGATCTGAGCACCAGTGATACGAAAATTTCCAACATTAGTTCCTGTTTCAGTAGTTATATTAAGGATAAAATCTTTGATAAACATAGAAAAGGGGTTCGGGTTTGACACATCTATTTCTGTCGTAAGGTTCACAGCATAACGTGTTATGGTTCCGACATCTGCCCGAACCGTAATCGTTGGTATTGATATCTTCTTAAGCGCTTCTTTCAGTGATGTTAGTACCGTCAGCTTCAGGGGAATTGTCTTTTTAATGATGCCAAAGAGATTAAGACCAACAACTCCTGTTATTGTACTACTGAGCATGTCTGAGAGATTACCTTTCATGGTAATACGGCCACTACCTGTAAAATTTCGATGTGCCTGACCTGGAATCGAACCACCATCGATCGTAAGATTGGCGACTTCTTCCCCTGTTGTTGTCGTCGCAACGATTTGGAAGTTTTCAAGAATCATTTCAAAAGAATTCGGGTTGTATAATTGGAGATCGTGTTGGAGTATTATTTCATCAGAGTTTATTTCAATGATATCCACGCGAATTGTGGTTTGAGGAAATGAGAGTACCTGAATATCGACAAAAAGAAATGCTGCAACGACGATATTAATAATTAAGAGCAAGGCTAGGATTATGGCTACAATGATTTTCTTCATGATTTATCCACGGGGGTAACTCCCCATCAGGTAATATAAAAGTAGACTTATATAATATATATATTTTATTAAAGGTGTATTCCTCGAGATGCACCTCCGAGTATAATGAAGGGGGTTTCTGATTATTATTTAATCATGAACGAATGATATCCTAAGAGTTGGTTATACATCCAGAAACGATTGAGTATGTTTTGTAGTTTTTCAGGAAGATGCATCTGTGGATGATCCTGTCCCAGGATGTTTTTCGGAAAAGAAGGCACCCAGATGGTCTGATTCGTGGTCGTGTTGCTTGGTATCTCTGGGAGAAGCAGACAGGATGAATGAACACTATCGATATAAATCGTGTTCTGAGCAATGGCATAGGTCGTGTTTTTATGCATCCCGTCCGCGGTGTTCGGATTGTTGAGACACCTTGGGTAGTTTGATGAGGAGATATCAACACGGATTTGATGACCGGTGTTCCAAATATAAGAAGTGCTCCAGAGGTCAACATCCACCTGGTAGATAGTCCCTGGGCTCATCAGTTCCCAATGGTCAGTTCCATTCTGATTCCTCATTCGTAAAATACCATCAATAATCAACATAGAGCGTCCATCAGGGTAAACATCCGTTAGTTTTACCGTAAAATCAGTATCAGGGCAATCAGAAGAAACAAACAACCGTGCTGTCACAGGACCGGTTGCCTCATATGGTTGTTCTAACACTGGACTGGTAAAGACCAGCACATCAGAACGGTTTTCTACAGGTTGCTGGTCAAAGGGACCGGCTGGGATATTAAGATTTCCTCCACCAAGGGTGGGAACTGGATTAGTTGGATCATATGTGTACGTGAATTGTTGAGTGTCTGCAGGAACCATGGTTTGTAAACTCCCATCTGATTGGAGGAACCACGCACGCTCAATCGATGAAACAGGCCAGTCATTAGCGTATCGCCATTCATTTCCCGGTGCACTAGCATTATTTACATCACCCATCACATAATACGTAACCGCGGGCCAGTTATCATAATCTGTTGGACCGTTCATGGTGTATTCATTGACCATCTGCC
>CAZGIV010000004.1:0-27903 GCA_964526175.1 uncultured Thermoplasmatales archaeon
AAGGTGAGAAAGTGGTTCTGAAAAATCAGAAGAAAGTTATTTCAGGAAATCACAATCAGATTTTTAGCCAGTTTTATACCTTCGTTCGCATATGATTTATAAAAAATGTAATATCAAGAGAGAGATTCGGACTCATTTTTACCAGTAAAAATAATGGTTTTTCTTCTGTAATTGTTAAAAAGATCCTCCCTTCTGGAAGAGAACACGAATTTACCAGTAAAAAGCATTGACATGGTTTTAAACCTAACGATTCCTTATTTTCACCATTCTAATTGTTAGCAAGCCGCTGGAGGGAATTGAACCCTCGACCTATTCCTTACCAAGGAATCGCTATACCTCTAAGCCACAGCGGCATTATTTTACGGCCCTAATACTGAAAGGGGTTATTTTACTTTTTTCCCTAAATTTTCATAAATACGAGAAAAAAAAGATAAACTGCACACAAAATCGACTCTTCTTCTAATGTGACGTAATTATCATATAAAATCAAAATAGGTTTTATATCCTTTTTTGCACAAATCTGAGTATAAAGCGAACGTATTTGATATATAAGGATATTTCGCTATCGGTGAACCTTATTAAAACCATTGATTTACCAGATGTACAATCAAGACTTGCACCATCTCATTTCAAGCTTACACGAGTGGGTGTAACTGGTGTAAAAAAACTTGTTCATATACAGAGACCAAATAAAAAATCCGTGCTCCCCCTTACCGTAACTCTTGATCTATTTGTGGATTTACCTGCATCACAGAAAGGCAGCCATATGTCACGAAACTTAGAATTGATATCAGAAATTATCGATCAGACACTTAAAACACCGGTGTCTGATTTAGAATCCTTCTGTGCAGAGACCGCAGAATTACTCCTTAAAAAACATGAGTACGCGACGTTTTCCGAGGTGAAAGCAGAAGCAGATTATTTTTTAGACGTCATATATCCCTCTGGTCAAAAAGGCTCAGAACCCTATAAATTAGTAGCAGAGGCACGGGCAAATAGCAATGGGACGCTAAAAAAACTCATTGGCGTCAAAGTGATAGGAATGACTGCATGCCCCTGTGCTATGGAAGTTGTTCGAAAGCTTGATGCTCGTGATAAAAATTGTTCTGCACCAACCCATAATCAACGAAACATTGGGACGTTAATCATTGAAGTACCACGAGGAACAGAGGTTGTTGATGCTGATGATCTCATCGATATCGTTGAGAAATCATTCAGTAGCCCTACCTACAGTATTTTAAAACGAAAAGACGAAGCTGAACTTGTCCTTAAAGCACATGCGAAACCAAAGTTCGTAGAAGACGTGGTTCGTGATATCCTCAGTGCAGTATTGAAACGTTACAAAGACCTCCCTGACGAGGTTTTAGTGATTGCCCGGAGTGAAAGTGAAGAATCCATCCATAAACACAATGCATTTGCTGAGCGGGTTACCAGTCTTGGTGAGTTACGAAAATAATAGGTATTTCTCCTGTTACCACAATTTTTTTTAGTAAAAAAGCTTTAAAAACCGAGTAGGATTACAGTGTCCCATGTCGAAATATCATATTGCAGTGCTTCCTGGTGATGGCGTTGGAAAAGACATCATGGATGCAGCAAAAATTGTTCTTGATACTGTTAACCTTGATGCTGAATACATCAAGGGGGATATCGGATGGGAGTTTTGGAAAAAAGAAGGAAACGCACTCCCTGACCGTACGGTATCATTATTGAGAGAAACCGACTGTTGTCTTTTTGGAGCTATTACTTCAAAGCCTAATGATGATGCACAAAAAGAACTTTCACCAGAATTACGCAATACAGGATTAGTCTATACAAGTGCGATTGTAAAACTACGACAGGAATTTAACCTTCATACAAATATTCGTCCCTGCAAAGCATACCCTGGAAACCCCTTGAACTATAGAGACGACATTGATCTCGTCGTTTTCCGAGAAAACACAGAGGACCTCTACGCCGGTGTGGAATTTCGACCATTACCAAAACAAGTCTTTGATGCACTCATGACCCATAAAAAAATGAAACGATTCGCACAGATTCCCCTTGATGAAATCGCTGTATCTTGCAGGATTTTTACAAAGAAAGCCTGCCAAAGTATTGTCAGTCAGGCATTCCAATATGCAAAGGAACACAAACGAAAATCTGTCACCCTTGTCGAAAAACCTAACGTGATAAGAGAAACCAGTGGAATGATGCTTGAAGAAGCACGGAAAATCGCACAGGAATACCCTGATATAAAATATCAGGAAACCAACGTGGATGCCATGTGCATGTGGCTGGTGAAAAACCCTCAGGATTACGACGTCTTAGTCTCATCAAATATGTTTGGGGATATTATCTCAGATCTCGCAGCACAATTAGTTGGAGGCCTTGGTTTTGCCTCAAGTGGGAATATTGGGGATACCTATGCCGTTTTTGAACCGACCCATGGGTCTGCACCAAAATATACAGGGATGTATAAAGTAAACCCGATGGCGATGCTCCTTACCATCACCCTGATGTTGGATTGGCTCGGAGAGAAAAAACCTGCGAAAAAACTAGAAAACGCTCTAGCACAGGTGATAAAAGAAAATACCATTAGAACCTATGATGTTGGCGGGTCCAGCACTACTCTTGAGGTAGCCAAGGAAGTTGCCAAAAAATTCGATGAAGTCTAATATTCTTATCCTCTTAACAAACTCTAAAAACAATTTAAGAGGAACTCACCGTATATAGGTAGATGTTATCTATATATTACACTACCATTTTCCAATCCACTTTCTTCATTCTTTTTCCTATCAAAGCAAAATATGTACTACAAAAGAAAATGTTTCAATAAATGGCGATAAAAAAGATTTTTAAGAAAAAATTCTTTTAACGTATAAAATAAATAAAAAAAGAAAAAATAAAGAAAGAGAAGGTTAAGCAGTTCTCTTTAGAACTCTAAGACGCCAGGGCAAATACCCATAATCATATGGGGCATCAGGACCCCTCTAAATGTCCCAGGTATAACCATTTCCTGACCGAAATACCTGAAGCCAGTTACCCGCTGACCAACACCTTGACCGACGTAGTGGACAAAGAGACAGTTAAATGATATCAATGCTCCACCGTTTATTTCTCTTGGTCTGGTTAGGGTGAATCCCTGGATAGTGGTCCAGCCAATATCAGTTGTTTTTGGATCTTGGTTTACGGTCGCTCCTGCTGCTACAGGGATCATTGACATTACCAGCATGCATATAAAGATGCCTAAGATTTTTTTTGTGTTCATACTTTATTCCCCAACAACTAATATATCAACATAATATATAAATCTTTTGTTAGTTTTCATTAAAAATCACTAAAATTTCCTATTTTTTCGACTAAACGATGCATTTTTTTCTGTGACCGTTCGATAACTTCATTTGATATTTCAGTAAGTAAAGTAAGATATTTTCCCTCACAAAAAAGACAACCATCCCTCCCTATAGGAGCATCAAGACGCTCGGTACTACAAATTTCGATAATAATTTTTTTACCTAATGATTTGACTGCTGAATTTTTGAATCCACTGGATATTGCGGTTTTTATCATTCGTTCTGCAAGTTCAAGATTTTTTGCCCCAATATGAAGAATAGGTGCCTGTGCGATCAACCAGAGAAAACCTGTTGTTGCTTTTGTTGCGGCAGCTTGTAGTTCGGTAACCTCTATGGTTCGATGCCAGATCCCAAGGAACGTCGCATTGTGCTTATCGCCTATCTGTGGTATTTCGAGTAATACAATCCGTCCAGCGCAACTGCTTGAGGTGTAGAATCCCTCTAATTTATTTAACAAACCAAGGAGGGGGAGAATCCCTTCATCTACTTCTTCTTTTATACAAGCATCTTTAAGTGATTTTAACGCGTTTTCTTTTGCATCTAAAAACTCGTTTTTCTTCATGATGAAACGCTTCTGTCACGAATAGAAAGGAAAATATCTCGTTTCTTTAGTTCCCTAAAAAAAGGTAGAGGTGGTATGATTTCTTCTGGACAAAACACCCCATGCTCCTGAATAGTGTTGTTCTCAATCATCTGTGCAGTGATCGCAACCGGGTATCCTGTAGTCCGCATCATCGCTGTAATAGTATGGTTCTTATCATAATAATCAATCATCATATATTGTCGAGATCGCTTCTTTCCGTTTTTTATCCCGTGGCTTATCACTTTCAATAATACAACATCCTCCCCTGTTGTAGGAACGCTTTTTTCAAGCAACGCCACAAAGACATCACGTGGGGTAACATTTTGACCATTTAGATTTATCTTTGTCTCATCAGCTAACCCAAAGTCAAGAAACGTTTTCATGATATCGCAATGCCCTGGATAACGTATTGTTTTATAATCGAGATACCGTATCGTATCTTGATAGGTGATTGGTAAGGTTGAGCATCCCCCTGAGGTAAGAAACGCTTCCATTGTTCCAAACGGTTTTGGAAATCTAAGGGATTCGACCTCAGTCATTGATTTTTTAAAAAGAAGTTTCCCCTGATCCAGAATGATTGCATCTTCTACGTATTCATTGATCAGTCCATAGGGGTTGAATACAATCTGATAATTCAACGGAGGTTGCGGAAATCGTGGTAAACCTCCAACACGTAATTTAACAGAGTCGACAGTGTCCATATGATTGACGATATCTCGAGTAATAATCGAAACAAGCCCAGGGGCCAAGCCTGAATCCGGAATGATCGTCACCTGGTTTTGTTTTGCTTTGGAAAAAAGTTTACGCTCGTTTTCGACGATCGTATTATTTCCGCCAAGGTCAACAAAATGAGTTTTCGTCTGTATAGCTATTTTTGCAAGCTCATAATTGAATCGATAGGGAAGCGCAGAGATAGCGACATCAACGTTTTGAAACTGCCTCATGACTTCGTTTGTGTTATCAGCATTTACTGGTAGTATTTCGACGTTTGTACCCTTGAGAAACTCTTTAACTGAATCGCGTGTCTGTGGGTCTTTATCACCAATAATAATCATCTCGTAATCTGAAAACAAACTGAGATCGTACGCAATCGCACGTCCCATCATTCCAGCACCAAGTACAAGCACCTTCATAGAGACCGTCCATTCATCGCATAAACACCTATACTATGGCGCTTTTAAATGTTTTCAAAACTCTTTTTCATTATGGTTTCTTCTTCTTTGTCTTGTTTCATAATGATGCTAAAGAGGATTGTTAAAAGAAACGAGAGTGGAAGACCGATGAAGATGGGGTCGAGCATGTTAATTATATAGTTCCCAATGAGAGGTGTACCAATGATCTTGGGTGCTGTTTTGAAGTAAATCAGGATGTACCATGCCATGGTGAATAAAAATCCACCGAGCATGCCAATCCAGACTCCTGCCCTATTCGTTTTTTTCCAATACAGCATAAGCGTATAGGGCGCAAGGAAGGTACATGCCATTAGACCAAAGAAGAAAGCAGTCATATACGCGACTACATCAAAGGGATTAAGGGTGATAATAAGCGTTGCGATTACAATCATAAACGTAGCGATACGAGTTATAAAAATGGATTTCTCTGGAGTAAATTTTTTCTTCACAGATTTTTCATAGACGTCTCTCCCTATTGCAGCTCCGGCGGTATGGAACAGTGCTGCTGCTGTTGACATTGCTGCTGCAAGGATAGCGAATAGGAAAATGACGATGAACCATGTTGGGAATAGTGCATTAATAATCGTTGGAATAACAGCATCAGGATTTGCAATCATCGCCCCTGCAACTTCCTTAGTCGGGTACATGATATGATTTTGATACATTAGAACATTGCAGAGAGGTCCAATGCTAAATGCTGTAAACGTCATTAGAAGGATGAAAATTCCACCATAGGGGATTGCAAGACGCAGGGCTTTTTCATTTTTCGCGGTGAGATACCTGATGATTAATTGTGGTTGTGCAAGCACTCCGATACCAACCCCAAATATTAAGGTGAGAACCATCATAAATGGTTGTGATAAAAAGGGTGGCATGGATGTAAGACCACTTGGTGCCTGCGTTGCTGCTGGACTCCCTATACTTTGTAGCATCTCGGGGGTAAGGCTTGCTGCGGCCTCGTGTGCGGGGACGATACCGCCTAACATCGCATAGATGCCGACCGTAAGGATGATCATACCGATAAGCATGACAATTCCTTGTACTGCATGGGTCCACATCACCGCATACAATCCTCCAAAGATGAGATAAATACCTACGATTAATGTAAAAACCACAACACAAAGCCAGTAGGGGATTCCAAATGTCACCTGGAAAAGCGAAGAGATTGCAAGAAAAACAGCAGAGGTGTATGCCACCATGAAAACACCAATTATCAGACCAGACACTTGTTGGAGTTTTACAGAGTTAAATCGATTCCCTAGAAGTTCTGGGAGTGTCATTGCCTTCAGTGATAGCCCCATCTTACGGGTTCGAAGACCATAGACAACAAAAGCAATGAAGATACCAACGAAAATATTCAGAAACGCAAGCCAAAGGATTGATTGCCCATAGACCGAAGCGATCCCAGAAAATCCGATGAGGGCAACAGCACTTATAAAAGTTGCACCATAGGAGAATGCGATTACCAAAGACCCCATGGTTCTCCCAGCGACAAAATAATCTTCCGCTGTCTTTGTCTTCTTATACCCAAGATAACCAAGAAAGATAAATACAGAAGCAAAAAGCAGCATGGAGACGACAAATAACAAAATATCCATTACTGATCCTCCTCTTGTTTTTTCTCTTGCTCTTCTGGTACTGTTGATTGTTGTTTTTCATCTGATTTCTTAAAAAATTGATAATACAACCCATACAAGATACAGAGAACAGTAGCTAATAACGTTCCAATCCACGCTAAAAACACGCCTAGGTCCATTCCAATGATTAAATCCATGAATGCCTCCTCCAAATATATTTTTGAATTTATTTTCTTTGAGGGCAGTAAAACATGTATCTTATTTTATATTTTTCTTTATTTTTCATTCAGAAACTCTTATAGAGGTAAAAAATATTCACGCTATAAAAATCGGAGTGTTTCTTATGTCACAGGAATTCTGGGATCGAAAAGCCGAAGCCATGCCCATAGATGAATTAAAATTACTGCAATGCAAACGATTACAAAAATTAGTAAAATATGTTTATACGACAAATCAATTTTATCATAAGAAACTATCAAATGCAAAACTGAAACCAGAGTCGATAAAAACATTAAAAGATATTGAAAAACTTCCTTTTTTAACAAAACAAGATTTACGTTCCTATTATCCTTTCGGGCTGGTCTGTACTCCTATGGATTCGATCATTGAGGTTCATGCCTCTTCTGGTACAACCGGGAAACCAGTTGTGGGACCCTATACAAAAAATGATGTTGATCTCTGGGGGGAGATGATGGCACGATCCTTATATGCGAATGGTCTTCGAAAAAAGGATATCCTGCAGAATGCCTATGGCTATGGTTTATTCACCGGAGCTCATGGATTTGAAAAAGGGGCGCAGAAGATTGGTGCGATGGTTATCACCATCGGATCAGGGAATACAGAACGACAGATTGACATCATGAGAGATTTCGGTACTACCGCTCTTGCGTGCACGCCATCGTATTCCTTGCATATTGCAGAGGTTGCTGAGGCGAAAGGATTGGATCCTGCGAAGGATTTCAAATTACGTCTTGGCGCGTTTGGTGCAGAATCCTGGAGTGAAGAAATGCGGAAAACTATAGAGAAACGTTGGGGGATTGTTGCCCATGAGCATTATGGGTTGACAGAACTGATTGGTCCTGGTGTGGTCTCTGAATGTGAATATAAAAAATTGCATATCAATGCTGATCATTTTTATCCTGAGTTAATTGACCCTAGTACCGGTGAGACGCTTGGATTTGGAGAAGAAGGAGAACTGGTGTATACGACCTTGACAAAGGAGGCGTTTCCAGCGATTCGATTCCGGACAAAGGATCTTGCATCAATTACCGATGAGGTGTGTGACTGTGGAAGAACGCTACCGATTCAATCGAGGATTAAAGGGAGAAGCGACGATATGATGAAAATCAAAGGAGTCATTGTGTTCCCCTCGCAGATTGAAGCAGCGTTAATGCAAGTATCTGGTGTCAGTGATAACTATCAGATTGTGAAAACCAAGCAAGGAGACATGTATTCGCTTTCTGTTGAGGTAGAACCTTCAGAGGATCGATATAAAGAAGGGCATCTTGATGACTTTGAGAAGAAAGCTGAAAATGAGATCTATCGGATCCTTAATTTACATGTGCCTGTTCATGCGATCCCACCAAAAACGATTCCACGCAGCACAGGAAAAGCAAAGAGAGTCATTGAAAAATAAACAAACAAAAGATATTTTGATGTTTCTAACAAACTATTTAACTCAAACTGTAGAATGAAGTCTCTTTACCGCAGGATTGACAACTTCTTTTTTAAAATATGTTAACTCCGCTTGTAATCGATCTAACTCATACCAAGATGCAGGACCTGTCGATGATAAAAAGGCAGTTCTACTCCCTACAAAATGACCCTTAAGCAGAGTTATAAAATAAATACCGAAGTTGTTCACAATAGCCTCTTGAGAAACTCCTAATAGAAGACCTAATTGTACTTTTGGATATTTCGACATTTTGACGTCAAACCACTGATCATCTGAGATACGTCCAATTAACGCTTTCTCATCAATCTTTCTTTTCTCAATGGTTTTTAGATATTCCCTGGCCGAATGATCAATCTCTTTATTTAACAAAATGTCTTTATTATCTGTTTTAAATTTACCAGGATTTTTAAGAATCGCTTCATAAAAAGCTTGGTCTTTAATATACTCCTCGTCAAGGTATTTGATATAGTTCTTTGGAGACTCATATACTTTTTTAACTGAAGGAGTACTTAATCCCGTAAGGAATGTATCTTGGATACGTAAATTATCTAAGGGTCTCTTGCGATATATCGGTAGTGCCTTCTGCTTAAGGACTTTATTGTCAATACAATACTCAGTCCATCCAACAATATCAAATTGATATCGATTAATAGCTGTCAATAATAATTTACTAACTTTTGAGCGCTCCCCGAGTTTACCATTTTGAACTAAATCAGGTGATGATGTTGTGATATTTGTATCAGTTACCTGAGAATCTTTCATTAATTCATCTTAACACAGGTCACTATTAAATAGTTTTGTTCATCGTAAGATATTGTACAACTTTAAAATAAGGAGGGATTCTCGAAACATCTCCTTCTTTTTTTTTTTTTGATTCGCACAAAAAACATTGAGTCTTAAAACCGTGTCAATGTTTCTGATATGAGGATATGTTTTGAAGAAAGTAATAGTTTTAAAATAACCTAGCGGAGGCAAAGGTTATGAATAAAGAGAAATCAGAAGAGAATAATATAGAGTTAGATAAAAATATTAGAGGTTCAAGTGTTCAAGGTGTAAAAATTATAGGAGAAAAATTATCATTAGGCTCCTTTCTCATTGGGATGCCATTGTTAATTCTCGGATTGTACGGACTGTTTAGCATGTTATTTGGTTTTGGGTTTCCAACGATACAGAGCTAGCCATGTCAAAAATTAGGAAAAAACACGTGTTTTAAGGATATGTTTTTAAAGCAGACCATCATTTAAATACATAAGAATAGGGATACTCATGAAGAAAAGATATGTTATTTCAATCATTGGGACACTGCTGTTATTGTTGAATACGATGGGAACCTCCTCAAGCATTAATACCGATACACTCACAGATTTTGATCCTTTAGTTGATGTTTCAGTGACCGTAGAAATTAAAATGATTCGTTTTTTAGCGATAGATGAGCTAAAAACGTTAACTAAAAATGCTGGAGTTAGTAACCCGAATTTTTACGTCACCGTATTTATCAACGACCTAGAATTCACAAGTAATGTATGGAATAATACAAAATATGTAACAGATCCCCAGTGGAATGCAACCATGGATGTTCCCGATGATCAGGAATTCGTCAATATAACCATCCAACTATGGAGCGATGAATCAGAAGATGTCCCTTATGATATTAGTGGCGATTCTGCGAGATATGACGTGACTTTGCTCTACAGCATAAAAACAGGTCATTGGACTGGTGATGATTCCCTTGGTGATGTGAGCGGATGTGGGAGACTGTGCGGGTGTGATGATGGGACAATCTACGGCAACGACCGCGACTGTGAACTCTGGTTTGATATCACACAGACTGATTATGATGGTGATCATATCCCGTATTGGATTGAGGTAAATACTTTAGGGACTGATCCAACAGTAAATGATTATGCTCTTGATCCTGATAACGATACTATTCCCACCTACTGGGAATATAAATGGGGCTATCAACCATTGAGCTGGGATGATCATAAAAACATTGACCCAGATGGCGATAGTATCAATAATATAGAAGAATTCCTCACATCACAATGGTTGTCTGATCCTTTCAGAAAGGATGTTTTTGTTGAACAGGACATCATGGGAGACGGTCCGAATGGAGAAAAAACATACTTCCCAGAAAACTCACAAGAACTGATTACAACCGCTTTAGATAAACAAAACATCGTCTTTCATCTCGATACAGGATCGATGGGGGGGCATGACATCATACCATTTGATGACGATCTAACCCGTGAAGACCTAAAGACTATCTATCAGAATTATTTCTTGCTGCATGGGGATCCAAATAACTGGCGACGAGGTGTATTTCATTATGGTTTAGTAGTGTATAATGCAAATTATGCAGGGTATACGTTCCAACCAAATGCGTTTCAAATATCAAGTTCGAAGCTGGAACCTAAAACAAGCAATCCACTACTGGATAGAGATATCATCTATGCGAGCTGCTACATGCATGAATTAGGTCATACATTCGGTTTCTTTCCAATACCTGGACATAATCGATTTTGTTATTACCCTTGGCAGATAGGATGGTGGTTGGTTCACTCGTATCGGAGTTGCATGAATTATGGATGGACGTATCTGATTGTTGATTATTCTGATGGATCGCGAAGACTCCCTGACCTTAATGACTGGAGTAGAATCGACTATTCCTATTTTGAAGGTGGGTGAAGTTAGCATTTCGAGAATTCATCATATTATTTGTTCGTGTTATTGAGCGATAATTTGTGTATCTAACTTTTTTTAAGAATCGCACATAAGACGATACAGATAAATACTCCTGCAAAAATCGCAATGAACGTCGCAATCTGTGTCGGAAAGAGAATAGGAAAAATAACCGGAAGTACAGCAGCACCGATGTTACTTATAGACATATAAAGACTAGCAGCAATTCCGACGTTTGCTTCAGTTACTCCTTTTTCTGTTTCTTGACTATAGAGTGCAAGCGGCCAAGGAGCTTGGAAGCAGGCACCAAAAAGAAATGCAACAAGTACCAATAGTAACCAGGTATAGTTATTGCTATATAGACCGAATAGAACAAGCCAGAAAAGCAAAGCTCCTCCAATGGTGATGAGTGCTACTTTTTTTACTCCATATTTCTTTGCAATAAATGGAGCAAAAAACGCACCGAATGCACACCCATACAGCATGACTCCTGCGATGTAGCCCCCTTCCTGGGAGGGAAACAGTTCATGGATAAACCCTGAGATGACTAAAGTAATTCCAACGATGAAAAACCCGATAAATGGGTAAAAGTACGCGTTCTTTGTGCTCAGCACCTGTTTCATTCCATCCGTAAACTTCATTTTTTCTATTTTGACACGTTCTTCTGGCGGGGTCGATGGATGATCTTTTGCGATACAAATCCAAAGGATAAAAGCGATTACCGCAAGTGCTCCAAAGAGGAGAAACCCATTAAAAACTTGGCTGGTGGTCTTTTCTGGTGTGAGAATCGGCATCAGTAAAGAACCGGTTCCAAACCCAATGAACAACCCTGATGCTCCAATTCCAACTGGGAGCCCTGCGTGTTTTGCTGGGAACCATCGGAACATTTGCGGTGCAAGGGCGACCAAGATCCAAGCAAGACCAATACCTGCGATAACGCTGCTGAGAAGGACGGTCACATAACTGTTTAATAGCCAGGGACGCAACCCGAAACCAATAGCCATGAACAACGCACCAATGGAGACGGACATTTTCGGTCCCTTTTTATCAATTAACACCCCTGCCGGCCATGCGAAAAAAATAACAAACATACCAATAAGTGAAATGATCAAATGTGCTTCCCATTCAGGAACAAGGAATGTTGTCTGAAAGGTTTTCAGCATGGGCGATAACGCAAACCAGTTTGCACCATACGCAAAGATGACAAACCAAAATATACCGACGATAGCCCAACGATATCCATAGAGTTTCTGTTCCATGCGATGCCTCTGCGCCGGCGAATACAAATTATGTTATTAATAGTTAACGATGAACATCCTCATCGATTAATGGTGTTTAGAAAAAAAAGAAAAAAAGAAGAGATTCTCTTTTTTATACGATAATGAAAACAAAGAAGACGAACCCATTTATTGTTTTTATCTCTTCAGGGAAACCATCTGCTTTTATTGATACGGTGATTATGACGTTACCAAAACCAAGAACAGGTGCGTTTTCAATACTTGCTGTGTTGCTCACATCAAGAGATGATATTGTTCCTGACATTGTCTGTCCTGAGAGTAGGAAATTACCGTCAATTTTTATCTCCCAGATAATATTTGTTGCACTTATCTCACCAATATTTGTAATATCAGATGAAACGGCAAGCAACCCACCGTTTATTGTACCAATTAAGAGAAGCGGTTTTAAATCGGTAATAGTGACAAGAAGCGGGGTGGACCAATCGCTTTCATACTCATTTTGATCTTTTGCTTTCACAGTCACTTCATAAGACCCTGGAGCAGTCCACATGTATTGCGTCTGTACTGATTCACCAGATGAGTACGGACCAAACCAATTGGTGGTATATGCTCCAAACCGCCACTGGTACCAAACCTGGTCTTGATCTGGGTCTGTAGTGCTTGTTGTGTAGGTATACTCAATGTTGATTCCTCCATGTGCTGGTCCAGTTGGTGTTGCTGGTTTTTGTGGTGGGTTATTATTTCCCCCCAGTACCGTTGTTGTACCTTCATAAGGAAGATAGTTCTGTTTTGTTACGGTAACATACATAGTCCCTGGGGTGGATGGTGCGATATTAAACGTTATTTGACCTGCGCTATTTGTTGTTCCAGTCACATAGACATCTGTACCTTTCCATAGGCACACATACGCCTGATTGACCGGAGTGCTACCAGAACTTACCGAGACCGTAAACGAAGCAGAACCAACTGGTATTTGGTTTGGATGGGTTACAGAGACACTCATCGGATTTTCTTTCCAGATAGGAAGTTCAGGATCCCCAAGCAGTGTAAGTTCAGTAAAGCAATATTTAGACACCGCACTACTGCCAACTTCTTCGTTTTTATGATTGGAAAATGCAGCCCCCAGTTTATAGAGGTTATCTTGAAAAATCGATTTAAAGAACTGGACATCGTATCCCATTGAGAGGGTATCATATGAACCAGCATAATACCAGCCATATCGTGAGTTTCCAATGAAGGCGATTCCACCGCCGTTGCTATTTCGTACAAAATGTTCAGCGATACAATTCGTTTCATCATACGCTGCTGGGTCACAACCCATGGAATAAAAAATGCTCTGTTTATTCCCATTTGTTAATGCATCCATATCAGAATTCCCTAAACCGATATTGTGATTTACATATCCTGTCCCCATGAAATCTGACCCAGAATGATCAGCATGGTTCATGAGATTCTGCCCAGCGTTGATTGCGGTAATAACATTTGTCTTATGGTTGCCACCTTGACTATCATATACATTTGTCATTGTCCAACTTGTCGGAATATAGGAATTATCAATATTGATCTTGCATTGTTCAGCATGGGTGTTACCATCAAGGTCAAAGCCAAAAAGCCCCGCTTTCATCGCATAATCGGTTAATGGCGGGTTTTTTTCATACGTTAAAATCTTGTTTATAAAATTCCCTATCTGACCGGTACCGCTCCCGGGGCCAGTAACTGATGCGCGTCCAACATTGACTTCGCAGACATAATCCAAATCAAAATCTGCATAGAACGCATCGTTTGCAACTGGATCTGAGTCAACCGAAGAAAATGTTTTATAATGACAAGGGACGACATCGACATCACCTCCGAGAAGGACATAGGTGGTGCCCCAATTCGTATAGACATCCTGCACAAAGGCTCGGATTTTTTCGACACTCGATCCACTGTATCCTCCGCTGTTGTAAATCCATGTTGTTGTGACGATGGTGGTTGGGATGCCCTTTTTTGTTTTCCAATCTTGTAATGGCTGAAACGCATTCACCCAGCTATCTTGGGTAATAATCACATAGTCATAATCACCTGGACCAACACCCCTAGGTTGAGGATTTTGGGTAGATTGAAGGACGACATTTTCTGGGTTTATCACCATGTTTTGAATCATTTGCTGATACAAGTTTCGTCCGCTGTCTGATATATGGTTCGAAAGATAATCACCACAGATGTAACTATCAGTACCTTCAATAGTAAACGTTATCGAGGTCGCAAGAGTTAGTTTCTTTTGAAGAGGGACATAATGAATTGGATATAACGAGATATGAGCGATACCTTGACCCGCGAGATCGCTTTGGCCTGTTAATTCAATGCTTTTTGTTGGATAGGTTTGACTTGATTCATAGGTCTGGGTATCGGGTTGCACAAACTGGTATGTACTTCCTATTATGTCAATTGGACGTGCTGGTTGTACAGGGTACAGAAGGTAAGTTCCATCAAGTGTTTGTTCTTTTATATCATCGATACGTATGTTTGTTGCTTTCATGTTTACTGGGAGTGCTATCTGTATATTTTTTATTGGTATCATTGGTTTTCCTACATCAGTACTGTAACTGCCTTCGTTCAAATATATGTCGTCATATCCGTTTTGAGTACTGAATGAGAAATCATTTTTAGAGAAGGTAAGTGTAAATGTGCGCTGAAATTGTGTCTGGGTTACATCTGCTTTTTGTTGCCCAGAGATGGATGAAGCTGGATAAATCGATATTATCATGCTGCATACAATCAGAGAAAAAACAATCGTTTTTATGAATTTTTTTTGTTGTATTTGGTATACCCCCTAATTATATTATTGTAGGTCAATGTGATATTTAAACTTAACGAATGTTAATTGTTACGAACTCCTTTTTTTATATTGTTTCTTTAAAAAATTGAAAAAAAAAACGATTAAAACAACCCAGAGGAGAGCCCAGCGGGGTACCAAATACCACGCGGCTCCTATCAAGACAGCCCGGTCAGCACCAAATGCCGCCGAACCGCCCTCCAGGTATGTTACTCTTTGTCATCCATTCTATATAAACCTACGTTGACAAAACGACAATCTGAAATAACAATACTTGAGTAAAACAAGATATCTCGAAAAATATACGAAATTTATTAATGAAGTTTTCGCTTTAGAACATCACCTCTATGAAAAGAAAATCGGTGAACCGTGCCGATTTGACGACATAGAGGCACAGGAAGCCTTCGGTACCCTACCGGGTGTTTCTTATCTTAAATTTTGATATTGTTGAATTTCAGCAGTTTTTTCCTAAAATCCTTATAAAAAACGTAATTTTTATATATGATAGATACTATTTTAAATTTGGAATTCAATAAAGAAGTCTGGGGGAATTATTGATGAGAAATACAATTAACGTACGATCTTTTTTCAGGGATGAACGAGCAGTCTCAGAAGAATTTACTGTCCTTCCTGCCCTCTCTGTTGTGATGATAGGGTTCGCACTTTTCGTTGCCCTTCTTGCTCAAACCTACCTTGCATACACTGATCACGTCAACCAGCTACAGAATTTTCAAACTGCTGATGGTGTTTTACAAAAACTAACCAACCCTGATTCTTATTTTATCAGAGAAGGTGGACTTATTGATTTGGATATCTTACAAAATGATACACTACCTCTACAACAATTATGTACGCAGTATCAACGATCAGGAGTTACCTTTATTCTACGGCTCCAATGGAGTAACCAAACCCAGGATTTTCCAAAGGCTTTGCAGACCGAATCTCGGAATCGTATCGCAGTTGCAAAAGAGATGGGTATCTATCTTAATGAAGCACAAACGATACCTGGTATACTTACTATTTTACTCTGGAGGGGATCTTGATGAAACACCGGTCTTTCTATGAGAATTTATTTGGTATTTCAGTGATGTATGATGCTGTTCTCTTTCTCGTAATGGTGTCTCTTGCTGGAGTGATCCTTCTTCCTGTGTTACGAACCGATATTGCTCTTGAAAGCTCGGTAGACAAACACCGTGAACAGATCGTTGATGAAACCTTACAGACGTTTCTTGTCAGCCGCTCAGATTCGTTTACCTATCGGTTTTGTGGGAACCTCATCGATGATGTTGCAGGTAGCATCGGTATCGATAACTCTTCTGATGGACTCTATGGATCTCTCACAGAGTGGTTACTTGCCCATGAACAACGCCATAAGACCTTTGCAGCACTCCTTGCAGAAAATCTTGGTTGCCAATTCCGACTACCTGTTTCCTTTTTTGGAATGAATCGATTAAATATTTTCACAGGAGATTTTGATCAACAACTAAGAAATGAAACCAAACGGTTTTTCTCTTCTATCTTTGGTGAAAAGTACCGATATAATCTTACTGCTTGGTGGCATCCAATCAGAGGAATAGAATTCGGAGGTGAATTTTCCGTTGGAGAACGTCCACCGACAAAGGATTGTTATGTAGCACATAGCGTTCTTATGATGCCGTACACACCACTCCTTTCTTTCGGTAATCACACGATCCTATTTACAAAACATTGGTTAAAAGACCAATTTTTCAGCAACGACGTTGAGGTAGACAAGTCAACGATTCCAACAATTACGAATATTACCATCATTCTTAAGAATTATACTAATAGACAACCACCATACGATACCAGAGAGAATGCAAGCAATGCGACAAAAGAAAATCTTAGTATTCTCCTCCAAGGTTTTCTCATCGATGGTATAACAAATGAGACAAACGTAACCGTCTTTCCCGGCATCGTGAATATAACTCTATTATACGGGTTTGAGAAGATTAAAGCCATAACACGACATTTTTTTGATAACGCTTTAAACGAATCATTTGGAGACGCTGTTCGAACGATTGACAGACTTTTTAGCAGTTTGAATTCAAGTGTGATAGATCCTCTGTCACAATCGTTACTCGCGCAGCTTAATTTTACACTGGATGAAATGTTCAATGGATCATTTGATTCATTCAATGAAGCATTTGCTGCATGTGAATCTGTAATAAAGGAGCAAATAACCGCTCTGATTCAAGGGTATATTGATTCCTTAGTGGAAACCTTTGTGAGCAGTATCTTTGATGTTATCGATATGATTATCGATTTTAGGGAAATGCTTATCGATTGGTTATTCGACGGTATTTCTCTGAATAAAGCAGAGGTGATGTTGACGATCTGGGTGGTGAGAGAATAGTCAGACGACGATTACTATTTGATGAGCATGCTCGGATCCCTTTCTCAATCATAGGTGTCTTTATCATCCTGGGAAGCAGTATCACCGTTGTGTACATCTCCAGATTGGAGCAGCAGAAATCCCAGGAAATTGCCCGTTCCCTTGATTTGAACGAAGTAGAAAATTTACTTTATTCTTTTGAAGCTGACCTTAGTACAGCGTTAAACATCGCAGGGATGAAAGCATTTAAGGAAATAGGTAAGAACCCTGTCATAACCTCTTCGATAGGGGCTGCAGAAGAAATAAATAAAAACCGCATCAGAGAAATCATCAAAGACGAATTAAACCTGTATCTCACCAGCCATTATCTAGATAACATGTTCTCAGATGGTCGATACGTCATCAATATAATGCTTTATCACGAGAACCCGATTTTCTCTGCTGAAAATATTAGCTTTGAACCTGTTTCGATGCAGTTACAAAGAATAACGATTCCTTTTATTGGACCGCGGGAAACCAGTAATCATTCCACCTACTGGGTTGCCTCCGTGCCACTACGTATCGAAATACGGACATTGAACGATAAAACCTGGGAACTACTAACGACCCGAACCATTGTTGTCTCTTCAATTCTTACCAGTCGATACCCGCTTCTGGAAAGTCTGGTGAATGACTATCATCAAACGATCAATGGGACGTTTTCACCGTTATGGACGTTTACTACGGTATTTTCAAATGTGTATTCTCTTGTGCGAGGATTTAAGCATTATCGATGTGGAAAACCATTTAATGTAATGGATAATCGTCATCTATCAGTCATCATCAATAGTGGATTACTTCTCGAGCAAAGTTTAGTGTTCGGTAGCGTTGATCCTTTAGGTCTTGTTGAACTAGCGCGAAAAACAAAACAGGCTCTTAAGCAGACATCACCAGATGCCCTCACAATCTTTAATTATGAGATGAACGGAGAAGGATATCGTGTTGATGCCGATAATATTTCTGAAGGAAGTGCAAATGTTGACGCAGGATCCCCCATCAATGAATCTATAGATCTATGTCCGTCCTTGAACCTTTCAGAGATTGCTGAGAGAATCCTCTATAATATCAGCAGCGTCACGTTACATTTTACAAACGAAGGCGGGGATTCCTACGAAGAGCTCATTATCTTTGATGGCGATATCCAAGCAAAAATAAACGATGCAATCCAGCGACTCGCGAATCAATCCTTTTTCCTTACAACGGTTACAAAACATCTTACAATGAATACAACAACTCTACAGAAATTAAAGACAATCATCTCTGAAATGTATCAGGATACGATGTCAACAAAGATCCTTGATCGATTTGTTGCAGCTGAACAGTGGGGTGATCCAGGTGAAGGCTGGATAGATGGCGGAGCTGGATTATGGGAAAAGCAACATGTCGTTCCTCTCATGAAAAAGGTGATAAAACCATCCAAAGGCTATATCACACCAGGATGTGGTTTATATGAAGAGTGGTACAATGTCTCATATGACCGAGTTCATTATTGGTGGCATATAGAAGAACATACTATTAATGGTACGATCACTCAGATGAAGGTTTGGAATAACCTTACTGATTTCTTAATTGAGACCGTGGTTCTTCAAAGCCTTTTACAGCATTACACGAAATACCAGGAATCCCAAGATGATATCGTTGATGTCTTGTATGTAAATGAGACGATCAATGACCAGAATTTAGAAGATACTCTGAACACCTATCTGGCATTGTATCCAGATTCACAACTAGATAAACAAGAATTGATCACCACACAAAATAATATAGGGTTTATCGGTCTCGACGCCCAGTTGCCCGGGTCGTATTCGGAGTGGGTACTCAAGGAGGCATGGGATTCTTTAGACGAAATCCTGGGATTGGTACTTGACATCACCCTTAACCCAGGAATCAATACAACGACTTACCCAAATCCTGTCCTTCTCATCGAAAAAGCTCAAGATGATCTTTTGGCACAATATACCACACACCTCTCTGAGTATCTCAATTTTTCACGATATCATCCTGGCCCTGAGTTTTGCAGTGTTGGAAAAAAAGCAGTGTATTTTTCACGTGAATGGTATACTAATCTGGTGAAGAATATGACTGAAGCTGTTTTTTCTCAGATCTCTGACCAGCTGATAAACGCGATTGATACTGCGATTCTCCCCTACGCAGAATTTACTACGGATACAATCACCAAGACCGTAGATGATGCATCAGATGCGCTACAAAATCAATTCACCATCCCCTTTGGATACGATATGAATCTTATACGATATACTGAAAAAGGGACTAGACTGTGGAATGAAACCGTTCGTTTAGCAGTTGATCAGTATCCTAATTACCTTGATCCCTTTGAAAAAACATCATGGGGAAACGAAGAACTCTGGACTCTGAAGATTCGAAATCGGTGTCTGTTTGGTCCAACTGGTCTTCCAATCCTTCCCCCCACCCCGTTCACCCCCTGGTTGTTGACCATGAATTGTTGGGTCCTTGATGTAGAAGGAGAATATGCGCAATTTAAAATCATCGATACCAGCGATGAGACCATCTTTAACCCCTTACTTGGGCATGAGCCTCAAACATATGTAAGAGAATTAAACATCATCACCGTTTCGAATAGGACACTTGGTGAAAATACACGTCTCTCCTTCGGGTTTACAACTGTTGCCTTTGGGGTGGTTCCACCCTGGGGGATGATGGTTGGTGATATCCAGGAAAACTGGTTCGATGATCATACCTTGGGATTTGATGAAGAAAGATAATATGATAAAAGCGATGAGCATCATTTCTGTCATTTGTTTTCTCTTTTTTATATCCACCATCCCAGTTCATACCGCTAGCGAATGCAAGTATGGGTCTGTTCAGGCATGGTTCCAAGCATCCGATGGTACGTGGATGAATGCAACTGCGCATCCTTTGTTGAAACGAGGTGAACCATTCAACATAAAAATTACTATTACACCAGCAACTAATCTCCAGGTTTTCTTCCTGGAACTTCATGAGTTTGGTACACCAGTCTATGAAGTCGTTGACGGTCCAACCGCTGTGGAGCAACTGCTCGAATGCTGGATGCCAAATAAATCGAATCAGTCCTTCACGTATCTTTGGAAGATAAAGGTAAGAGAAAATACGACATGGGTGAATGGATACGCACCATTAGAGGTGTTTGCCCAATTCAATAAAAACGATACCGATGAAAATCGGATAAATTTTGATGTGATTACAGCCTTTATTACCGATGAAGTCTGGGAAAATTTCACACCAGGAAACATCCATGATACTTTTCTCTCCCCAGAGATATACGGCAACAAACTCCCCAATATGAACATAACAGATATAATCATCTTAGTATTCATTTTAGGAATCTATCATCGAGCACGGCAACAAAACCATCCCAATAGAAATGCAAATAATACAGTCAACCAACTAAAACTGAAACGAAGAAAAAAGAAGTGGCATATATGAATAATACAATCCTTATCTTTTAGTGCTCTACTATCACAAATTTTTAACCTAATATTTCCTTTTTTTAGAACCTATGACGGAAGATGATATACTACATATGGTTCTTGTCTCCATCCGATTTTCTCATACACATCCAGAGCGGACCTATTCTCCTTATGGGCGTATAACCTCAGAAACGCAACTCCTTGCTTGCGCGCTTTCTGTCGCACATAAGTAAGCAGCTGGGTAAACACTTTCTTCTTCCTAGATTCCTTCTGAACGTACACGCTTTGAATCCACCAGATCGGTTTGTTCCTCCAATCACTCCATTCAACCGTGATCATTACCTGTCCAATAATCGTATTGTTTTCCTCTGCGACTAGATAGAACCCTTTCTTTTTGTCAGATAACAGAGCGTTTACGCCAGCAAGAACTGTTTCAGGATTCAGAACAATATTTTCAGATTCATGAGCGAGAGCTATATTCTGAGCTGTTATCGCCTCAGCATCTGCATTTGTTGCCATTCGTATGTTCATAGTGAAAAAAAGAACAATATACTATGTTTTAATATTTCGAAAAAACAACACAAGATATTTACTTTACCAAAAGAGACCTTTGATGGCGGAGAAAACTATCGAAAGATAGGATTGGACATAGGTCATATCATTGTTGCGTAGAGATTTTTTAAAAAGATTTATGGGAAATGTCGGTCGCCCATAAAAAGAACGTTGTGCGTTTATGCAATACCTGAATAGTTCTTCTTTAGTAAACATTCCTAATCCTCTATTTTTATCAGCAGAAACAAGATATTCATTTTCACTGATTTTTCCTTCGTGAACCGCTTGGGCCCATAGTTCAGATCCAACCATATAACGTAACGGGAGAAATGAGACCGAATCAAGAGGAAGTGATTTTGCAAATGAAAGTGTTCTTTTCAAATGCTCTGTTGTTTCAAAAGGTGCACCGAAAATAAACGAACCAATAGTAAAAAACCCGGTTTCATGACTCATCTGAACCGCTTTTCTAATCGCATCAACGGTGATGTGTTTATGGTAAAAATCAAGGACATCTTGGTTCCCTGATTCAAGACCAAATTGGAAATGGGTAACGCCTGCTTGTCTCATTTTTTTATACAATGGTTTATCCGCGAGATCCACTCGAGTTGCTGTTACTGAGAATCTCAAATCAAGATCTTCATTGTTGATTGCATCAAATAATTTATGCACTTGTTTTGTATTTGCGGGGAAACAATCATCTGAGAAGAGAACATGTTTGTATCCTTGTTTTTGAATTTCAATAAGCTCTGCAAGGATATTTTCTGTTGAGCGTATCCGGTATCGCTGCATGTTAATAGAGCCTCTAGAACAAAAACGACAGCTATACGGGCATCCTCTACTTGTAATCATCGAGGTGAATTCACCTGCTTTAAGATGCGGGTTGTATTCACGACCATACACATAATGTTTGACGAGATGACGCGCAGGGGATGGGATAGTATTAAGATCACGGATGAGTTGCGCAGGAGGTCCCTGTTTGATGCCACTGGTTGTTCGATACAGAATCCCTGGTATCTCTGAAAGATCATTTTCTTTATTGAGTGCTTTTTTGATAGAAGTGATAACCATCTCACCGTCACCTAGGACGCAGACGTCTGCCGGTGTTTCTTCCAAGGCCTTATCTGATAGGAGTGTACAATGAGGACCGCCGATGATAATCGGGATATCAGGATCATGATGCTTAATCAGATCGATGAGACCTTTTGTTTGATTAAGTGAGGGGCTTAGTACTGTCAATCCCACGGCATCTGCCCAACGAATCGAGGTGATAAATTTGTGTTCATCAAAGGATTCTGCTGAAAAATCAAGTATCGTTACAGTGTCCCCGTCGTTTTCAAGGATTTTTGCGATATACAGAAGACCCAGTGGTGGTGAAAGTCCGTAGAACACCTTAGTGTTTTTTATAAAAAATGGCTCTGGTGGGGGGGAAATCAATAAAAACTTCATAAATGCTCCCTTGTTTGATACGGAAAGACTGTCCAGGCCATCATCGTTTTCTTAATTAAACATTCCGATTTACCATATCATTTTTTTTTACTGTCTTTGGAAAAAATAACTAGGTTACTGATGAAGAATAAATCGTAACACGGGAAACGCATGAGGAAATCTTTCCATGAGTGCATGCAAAACGTTCAAGATAGTGAAATAAACCTGATATGGTGTTGCTAAAGAGACTGATATCGTATCGTAATCACTGCTGTTCTCACTATTTACAACCTTTACTTGTCCAGAAAACTCACTGTTTCTTTTTATTGGTGCTGTAACACTGACATTGATGGTGATTGGTCCGTCCTCAGGTGTGAGAAGCGTTCCCCCTGAAGGAGTAAATGTCCAGGTGCCCCAGTCTGGCCATTCGGTGATCTCCCAGCTTAGATTTGAGAGAGCAGCACCAATATTTTCCACGGTGAAACTTCCAAAGATCGTTGCACCAGGTTTGACATCAACCCAGATAAGAGAACCGTTACAAAATAATTTTTCATGAATCTTATAGCCTGTTTCAAGAGAGATCAGTATCGTATCATAATCGCTGCTATTTTCGATGTTTACGACCTTGACTTCACCTGTGAAAAGATGGTTTTCTTGGTTTGGTACCTCAACACGTACGGTAATGGTAACCGGTCCATCCTCTGGTTTTAGGTTGTTTCCGTCTGATGGCGAAAAAGTCCATGTCCCCCAACTTGGCCATTCAGCTATCGCCCAATCAAGATGTGATCCAGACTCACCAATGTTGCTTACCGTGAAACTGTCAGTTACTATTTCGTTTGGTGTGACGTTCGTCCATTGAAGAGATCCACTGCAGTATAAATCCGGGGTACCGGTATCTTCTTTCAAAATATCAACGATTACGCCTTCAATTACTGTTAAACTATATGGGAGCTCATCAGGGATAAGATACCACCCGTTGTACGATCCACCCCATCCGAAGTTCACGTGGAAGAAATCGTCTGTGTTGTATCCATCGACGACGAGATTATGACCCACAGTCCATTCTTCGTTTACCACTGCAAGATGGGCAGGTAATGCATCCTTCATATTACTTGATAATCTTTGATAAAGATAAGAATCGTTTTCATCAAGTAAGGAAACCGTTGTACAATTGAATCGTTGATATGCATCATATGCTTGACTCACACCAAATGTTCCTGAACCACTTGTACCATAGACTTGTGTTGCTGCAACGCCACACGCAAAGGTGATTGCTGCTTTATCATCATTTGTCGGTGGAATCTGGTTCTCATAATGAGTTTGGAGCGTAGTAAGATAAGAATTTAGTTGAGGAAATGACTTGAAACCAAATTGCACGTAGTTATTATCGATCCAATATTGGTTACCACCATAGTTATGATAATAATCATCACTATCATCAAATTGGATGTAGTTTGTCGTATTGTGGTAGTTCAATATTTGCGCCATCGCCACTGCAGGACACCCCGCGACACTTCGTGATCCCCCATGAGAAATATCAAGCGGACAGAAATTATTATACGGAGAATTCTGGTTCCAATTGGTTAAAATCCAGCCTCCTGTCGGGGTCGATCCTTCAGAGGGCCATTGTTCAAATCTTCCAGAATTAATAGGATTTTCTTGAACATATGAATCCCACTGAACGTGACGCTCTTGGATGATCCTATCTGGGATGAGTTGGATATTTTTAAGACGGAGCGATAAATCAGAATACAACATATCATAGAGAGGATTTGCTGTATTATACTCTAAAAAATTACTTGTAAATGAATAGGCAATCACCGGTGGAAGGTCATAGGATCCTGAAACCACAAGGTACCCTTGAGGGTTCAAATTGAATACATAAAATAATGGTTCTCCTTCATTATGGATTATTGTTGTTGATTCTATAATTGAAAAATCAATTTTGTCAAGTTCGTTTAATTTAAAAGTAGCGACTTGGTTCGCTATATCGATTGATATAATATGGTCATTATCTGGCATTATTCTAATCTCGTTGCCATTCATTATCGGAACGATTCCTACTCCAATGAATAATCCAACTACAACGAAAGCTGTTATCTTTTGTATTTGATGGCGTTCAAACATCTTTTAAATCCCCCTAAAACAATAATTGTATATCACTTAAGGTATATAAATATTGATTAAAATTTTCAATTTATGTGTCAACATAATCGTTTAATTTCTTCTATGACTTGGGAAAGGTTATACTGGATCTCCTTTTCCGAGAACTGCTTGATTCTCCATCCATCCTCGATTAATTGTTTTTTATTTATTTTCTTTTGTTCTTCTCGTACTTCAATCGCATATCGATTTCCGTTCACAAACAAAGCGAAATCAACCGTATATGAGGTAGGTCCTTTCATCAAATAATTCGTCACAATTGGGATCCTATGTTTTTTCAGCTCATCATATAAAATCTGTTTCGTTGGGGAATTAATCCTCCAATTGTTCGTCGTTCTGGTTTCTACATAATCAGATAAATTCTTCAAAGGACCAGTTGTTTGTCGACAGACTTCAAGGTCACCAACGATAATAAATAAGCTACGAGCTCTTGTGACAGCAACGTTTAGTAGTTGGTTTGTTGTCTGAATCCAATGGAGGGTTCCGGGTTTTATCCCCTCAGAAACTGCTGGAGAAAAAACGATGATATCCTTTTCATCTCCTTGGAACCGATGAGCAGTGCCGATAGTAATATCGAATTCAAAGATATCCTGAAACGTATGTAATTTTTCAGCAATCATCTCGGTTTGCGCTCGAAAGAGCGTGACAATTCCAATTGACGCATGTAATGAAGAAACCATCTCAAGAATTTTAAGAACCTCTTCAACAACCCGTTCCGCTTCTTCTTCGTTATACGGGCTTTTTGTATGAACGGTTTTTCCTTTCACATGATACCAAAGTATCCGGCGATGCAATAAGGGATGATGGAGCAGCCGTGTCTCATCAGTGGCAATCGTTAATTTTCTTTTGTAATAATATTCGTTTGAAAACGAGGCAATATCAGGATGGCACCGATAATGTTCATTGAGTAACAAAGGTTGTTCGTTATGTGTCTGTATAATTCGTTCCGCAAAATCATAGAGAGAATGCTTTGCGTAAGATATGTCAGCGAATAACTCTTCGGAAATATGATGGGCCATTGCAAGAGATCGATCTTGGGTTTCTGTAAGACGTGAGATGTGTTTGAGTTGAAATGGGTCTCCAATAATCACGATATGCTTCGCTCGGTAGAAGAGAGGGAGAGCGGAGATAATATCGCATTGAGATGCTTCATCGATAATTAAGATATCAAAGATGTTGCTTTTCAGTGGAAAACTGTTCTTCGCAGATAAATTCGTAACCACCCACACAGGTAAAAACCTAAGGATTTTCTGTAGCGTCCGTACTCGTTGGGTCTGAAGTTGTCGAAACATTACTTGATCGTCAGTCCATGCTTCGAGTTGTTCTGATGCAGAAAAATACGCTGCGATATGCCGTTTATCTTCATCATTTGTTTCTGCGAATTTGTTTACCCAATGCTTTGTCAATAAGTATTGTGAGATTTCGATATATTTTTTATGCAAGACTGTGAGCTGGTTTTTTAGTTCACTGTATATGGGAAATGATAGCAATGTATTTTTTATTTTTCTCATCTCATCGACAGCAAGCTCTTCCTTTTTCCATGCAAGAATCCATTCTAATGTTGTTTCTTGTGTTGCTTTCTTATTACCTATCACATTCTGAAGATACGTTTTTAGAGGTAACGGAATTGCTTCGTAATATTTTTTAAAACATGCTTCTTGTTTTCGACGGTAACGCTCTGTATTCAACTTTCGTAAGATTCCCTGTTTAGCAAAGATTTTTTTCAAATCTTCTTGTAACATGAGCAGGTCGATCATATCTAAACAGACATCATATGCTTGGAGAGATATATTATTTGGAAGCTGTTCATGTAATGAATCAATGGTGTTTTGTGTGCTCTCTACAGATTCATTTAAAGCTGTAAGACTGACGATTTGGTTCTGAATCGATTCTATTTGAGACAGGGTCTGCATCAAATCGTTGATGGATGTTTCCTTTGATGAGATCTTTTGGATGGATTGTTTTACGAGATGCTCAAGCTCTGATTTTGCGTTTCTTCTATGTGCTTGATGTCCCATTCGAACCAGTAGTTTGTAAGGTAATATTGCGTTTAACTTATCAATGACGACATCGACTGCTTTGTTGTTTTTACTCGCGAAAAGGACGGTTTTGTTAGTATAGACTGCATTGGCGATGATGTTGAGAACAACTTGGGATTTACCGGTACCTGGTGGGCCAGTGATAACTGTTAACGAATCGCGAAGGGATTGTTTTACTGCATTTTCTTGTGCAGGATTTAATGAAAAAATTTCTAAAAGAGGTTTATTGTTTTGAGTTTCTGTTTCTAAATGATATTCACCGGTCAGTAACAGGAGCAGTGTGGTAGCCGCAAGGTCATCTAACGGTTTCTTTTTCAACTGTAAAAGCTCCACAATTAAGTTATGAGTAATATCAGTTCCTTCCCCAAAGTACACGATTGCCTTGTTAAGGAGTTTCAGACTGATGGTTCGTTTGAAGGCTTTTTTATCAAGAGTTGCTGAACAATCAGTGCTTGTTAAATGGAGTAGTTCACAGATTGATTCAAGCGCTGTTGAAAATTCTTCCCCGTCGATTTCTTGTACGATGTCTAAGATTTCCTCGCGAGAAAAACTATTTTGTGATAGAATATGATGGTTTAATCTCTGGTTAGATGAAAGATTTGTGAAGACTATCTCATCATCTTTTTGTTCGTACTGCAATTCGGTGAAAAATACTGGGCTGATCTTTCCTTCAGGCCCGATCACAACTGGATAACCGTAAAACAGAGTTTTATTTTTCTGCCGAAGCAAAGAGGTCTGGAAAAAATTTTTTATACCTTCAGTGTTTTTAACCATCACTTGTTTGTTGTTTGTGTGAAACAACATTTCCGTTTGGAAGAGGGTTG
>CAZGIV010000005.1:0-27708 GCA_964526175.1 uncultured Thermoplasmatales archaeon
TCCTGGCAATGGATCTTCTTCTTGGTGTTATTCCTGGTTATTTCCTCAACAACAAGGTTTCCAATAACCCGGGCGCCATCCTCCTCCGGTCGAAGCTTAAAATCCTCGCGCATACAGCCGGTAATAACCTCAAGGTCCTCTGCGAGCAGGTCAGATTCATTCTGACTGCTGAACTTAGCAAGATTCCATCCCTCTGAGATGTAATAGGTTTCTCTTAACGTCGATGATTTTTTCTCTTTTATCATGTCCTTAATGAAATCAACCAGGTACATTGTGCGCAACAGCATGTACGCACCGTCAAGGGAGCTGGCGGCTCGTTGTGTTTTATTCTTCCCATATTTCCATACATTTAACGTCTCGTCAAATCGTATGTTTGCTTTTGTTCGCGTCGACAGCTGCAACGTTGGGATTTCTGCTTTCTCAAGATCGTTATAGACTTTAGTAGCGATTGAATCTATCTTTGTAATTACCTCGGAATAATCACGTGCCATACTCTATTCACCTTCCCATTTATCCGCCCCAATCACATACGTTGGGTTAATGTTCTGGATATACAAATCATTCTCATCAAAATCTCCTTTGTTCAGGCCAGCCAGCTCAAAAAAGATATCAACCTTGTTGGTTGGATCAATACTCTCCAAACTCCATTTAATATAACTATCAGTGACTTTTGTCGGCTTTGGTTTTACCTCACCAACCAGAGCATTCTTTGGAAAAAGAGCGTATAAATTGAACTTCTGTGGTTTGCTTTTATAGTTGACCACCATGATCGTACTTTTCGCTATCCATCCACCTGATTCAGCTGGAGTCTTTGGATCCTTTTTATCAAGTTTTGTCTGCACCGGTTTCCCCCGGACTTTTTCATACTCTACCACGTCCTCAATCCAGACTACATCCATAATCCTGGTAATCACTTTATCAAGAGATGGGATCGGTTTATTAAGCATATTTGCGGACTTCTTGGCGATCTCTGGTAAAATCTTCGTTATTAAATCAAATTTCTCCCTGGTTTTCACCCGACGGACTTTTTTATTGATATGCATCTGGACTTTTCGTGCGACCTCACGAAACGCGAGTTTAATTTCATTTTCAATTTCCTCAACATCAGCGATCGCTTCTTTACTTTCTGAGGTATAAGGAATCTGAGTGGATGCAACATGCGTCAGAAAGATAGCAGGACCAATAGGAATCCCTGTCCCTGAGGGCTGATCAAGCCCATACCGACGCCAGTCAATCGATGAAACCGCGGTGGTAACCGCGCAACCACCCTGCTGAAATAACAAAGGGATACGATTAGCGAACCGTAAAATCTTCACCGGCTTATCCTTAGGAAGATTCCCCCCGTAAACAATCCCTACTTCCACCTGAAACGGGTTTCCTGAATAGACCGACGCTGGTCTTGAGGCGGTAAAAATAAATTCAGGGGAGATTTCCTGAGTCTCGCTTTTTAAGCTCCGACGAATAAGAGTTTCACCAATCGGGGAGAGACATTCAGTCGGTGGAGCCATGATTTTCACCCGTTTAAAGGCTTGATGCAGCTCAAAGAACTGTTCTCGTGTCATGTCTGATGGGTTGAGATTTCTGTCAAGTTTTGCTTCATCACAGACTGCATTTGCTGTCCGGTCCCCCATGCTACTAAATTCATTTTTTAAGAATGATGCTAATTTTCTCGCGTTCGTCTCTTTTGACATTTTAATTAATGTTCCCAGCTCAATCCCGTACGGATGTGGTTTGATTTCCTCGCTTTTTTTCGGAAGAATATCAGCGGTCCGCTCAAAAACATGCTCGGTGCCATCCGACTCCTTATACTTGATACGAGCATGAGGGTTCACAATCGAAGTGGACTGAAGATAATCATAGACAAACCGTTTTCCTCGTTTGTAGTCCGCTTTCAAACAAATCTCAACCCGTGTCCCTGATGGTTTATCCCAATGCGTAATTTCTTGATGTTGCACCTCACCGCGGTTCCTATTCGTATCAATCGCAAGCTCAACCGATATTGCAGGCTGATTTTCTTGAATCTTTGAAATGATTTTCGCATGTTTTCCTGTGGTCAACTGTCCATACAAAACGACAGCAGAGATGCCAATCCCTTGTTGGCCTCTGCTCTGTCGAACCGCATGAAACCGCGACCCATAGAGCAACCGAGCGAAAATATGAGGTATCTGTTGTTTGATAATACCAGGACCGTTATCTTCGATGATAATAATACATTCGGCTTCATTTACATTCTTTACTTCGACAGCGATGTCGGGCAGGATCCCTGATTCCTCACAGGCATCAAGTGCATTGTCTACACCTTCTTTCACACTAGTGATGAGTGCTCTCGTCGGGTTCCCAAAACCCAGGATATGTTTATTACGTTCGAAGAATTCTGCAACTGAGATTTCTTTTTGTTTTTTAGCTAATTCATAGGCGATTGCTTCGGGCAAAATGCTCCCTCCATTGTAGAGTGATTTCGCATCCGGTTACGGTAATAGATAAGGTTATTATAAAATTATTGCATGAGGATATAAAAGACAAGATTTCAAGAACAAAATCAAAAGCAATGTTTATAAAGAAAAATCTACTGTGCGTTCTAAACCTGCTCCCTATGAGGAAGCCGATATGACCGACTACGATCAGAAAACTTTAGAAGAAAAATGGCAAAAGAAATGGCAAGAAATGAAGGTCTACCATTTCGATTTCACTAGCTCAAAAAAACCATACAGTATCGATGTCCCTCCACGGTACGCCTCAGGGCCACTCCATGCAGGTCATGCGGTGCATTATACTCATATTGATTTTGCTGCTCGATATAAACGCATGCAGGGATACAATGTGTTTTTTCCTTTATGTTTTGATGTCAATGGCATCCCGATCGAAGAGCGCGTCGAACGACAACTCAACATCACCCGGAAGGATATCGACCGCCATAAATTCACCAAGCTGTGCTCTGAGTTCGCCCAGAAGAATATCGCGACCATGACAAACCAGTTCATTCGACTAGGCGAAAGCATGGATCCCTCGATCTATTATCAGACCGATGCAGAATACTACCGCAGAATCACGCAAATCTCCTTTATCGAACTCTTCAACAAAGGCCATATCTACAAAGGCGAGTTTCCCGTGAACTGGTGTCCACGCTGCATGACCGCGATGGCAGATGCAGAGGTTGTCTACAGCGACCGGACCACAAAACTCAACACGATAAAATTCTACTTCACCAAATCACCAGAAGAACACCTGTCAAAATTCCATGGCATCGGCAAAGATACACATGGGATGTACATCGAGATTGCGACCACCCGACCGGAAATGCTTGCCGCCTGTCAAATTGTCGCGGTTCACCCAACCGATGAACGGGCACCGTGGCTTGTAGGTCGGACCGTGAAAGTCCCGACAGTTAATAAAGAAGTGAAAATCGTTGAAGATGACGCTGTCGACCCTGAGTTCGGTTCTGGGCTTGTCATGATCTGTACCGTCGGAGACAAAGAGGACCTCAACTGGGTCTTTAAATACAAACTCCCTCTTGAAATGAGTATAGATGAAGAAGGGAAAATGACGGCACTTACCGGGAAATATAAAGGGATGAAAATTGCGGATGCACGCCACGCTGTCATCAAGGACATGACTCAGGATGGTTTGCTCCTAAAACAAGAGCCACTCGCTCAAAACGTAGGTGTCTGCTGGCGGTGCAAAACACCGGTGGAGTTCATCAACGCGAAACAATGGTTCTTAAAAACAATCCCGTTTAAACAAATGGTTCTTGACGCAAGTAACTCAATGCACTGGTATCCTGAGTTTATGAAAATACGGCTTGAAGATTGGGTCAACTCCCTTGAATGGGACTGGGTGATCAGCAGACAACGATACTTTGCCACACCAATCCCATTATGGGAATGCGAAGAATGCGAAGAGGTCGTACTCGCGCGACCAGAAGATTGCTACATTGATCCAACTATTGATACACCACCGGTAACAACATGTCCGAAATGCGGTGGTCATCTGAAAGGATGTGAGGATGTCTTTGACACGTGGATGGATTCTTCCATCTCACCATTGTTTAACACGTTCTGGCATCGCGATGATAAAAAATTCAAACAACTCTACCCTATGTCGCTACGGCCACAGGCACATGACATCATCCGCACATGGGCGTTTTATACGATGCTACGCTGCTTGCTTCTTACCAATGAAAAACCTTTTGAAAACATCATGATGGGTGGGTTCATTCTCTCTGAGGATGGAACGCCAATGCATGCAAGCCTTGGCAATGTCATCGATCCGCTTGAAGTCATCGATGAATATGGGACTGATGCGTTCCGCTGCTACGCAGCAAGCTGTGCATTAGGTGAGGACAACCCGTTCCGACGAAAAGATGTCGTCCGGGGAACAAAACTTCTACGGAAACTCTGGAACGTGCAACAGTTCATCGCCAACATCATTAAAGAAGGAAAACCAAAAAAACCAAAAACGCTCCAGAACATCGACTATTGGATTCTGACAAAATATAGTAAACTTGTGAAAAAATGCACCACGCAAATGGATGCGTTTGATTACTCACAAGCCATGAAAGAGATTGAATATTTCCTCTGGCATGAGCTCGCTGATCATTACCTTGAAATGATCAAAGGATCCCTCTACAGTAAAGAAAACGTTGAAAGTATCCGGTATACCTTATACACCGTTGGATTAGGAATACTAAAATTATTTGCCCCGTTCTTCCCGCACATCACTGAAGAGATTTACTTTACTCTTTACAAAAACCATGAAGATGAAATCAGCATCCATCTCTCAAAATGGCCTGAATCAATTCTTATCGATGAAGAAAAAGAGCAAGCTGGTGAAACAGTGAAGGAATATATCGCTAAGGTTCGCGCGTGGAAAAGTGAACAAGGGATCGCGCTGAACGCACCAATGTCAGCACTGGCCACCTATGCGTCTTCAGAAATAATAACAAGACTGAAAACCAATGGTACGATTATTTTTTCAACCTTACGATATCCAGAGGATCATACATTCATCGTAGGAAAACCAGAAATCCAAGAGGTCATTACCGCGATTGAACCAGTGTTTGCCACACTTGGTCCAGCATTTAAAACAGAGAGTTCTGTGATTTCACAATGGATTAAGGATCATCAAGAAGAGATTATTAAAAAAATAGACAACCAGGAAGATATTTTCCTTTCTGAGATCCCCGGGATTGCGGCAAAGAAAAAAGAAGGGCTGCTCAAAGCAGGGTACATTAAAGTGAAACGAGAAGTAGGTGTGAAAGGGAAAAAAGAAAGCACCATTTTATCCTTTGATGGTTTTTACGTTGAACTTAAGAGGAAGAAACCATGAAACTGAATAAAAAAACGTTACGAAGCTGGGTGGTGAAGATTATCGCTATCTTAATCGTGCTCGGGATGATTTTTACCGGGTTTGTTGTCATCCTGTGGAAATAGTTGTTTTTCTCGATAGATTTTTAAACAACAGTTTTATACAGCCGGAAGGTGACTTACCATGGTTGAGAAAAATACTATTTTAGCAAATCCAGCACCATTAGGCTTACTGGGTTTTGGAATGACAACCGTCCTTCTGAATATCCATAACACAGGAGCATATGGGGTGAGTGCAATGATCCTAGGGATGGGTATCTTCTACGGTGGACTTGCACAGATCCTCGCAGGGGTTATGGAGTTTAAAAAAGGAAACACTTTTGGAACAACCGCCTTTACATCGTATGGCTTATTCTGGATTTCCTTAGTCGCGTTATGGGTGTTCCCAAGCCTTACCTTTATTAACACTGGTTCAAAAGCAGGTACGACAGAACCAGGGTTTATGGCCTGGTACTTCTTTATGTGGGGGTTGTTCACCTTCTGCATGTTCATCGGGACGCTGAAAAAGAACAAAGGACTTCAATTCATCTTCGGATCCTTGTTCATCCTGTTCTTCCTCCTCGCCCTGCGGGACTGGGGCTACATCAGCGGTAGTTGGATCGGATATGAAGGAATTCTCTGCGGGTTAAGTGCGTTTTATGTCGCCATCGCAGAACTACTCAATGAAACCTATGGGAAAACAGTGCTCCCCCTTGGGAAACCACTTATTAAATAGTCCTATACCATTATCAACTGATACGAGGATGATCCTAGCCCGATCTCCTCCCCATATTTTATTTGTTTTAACGGATCTACTTTATTGATTTTCAAAAACACGTTTTCTTTGACATCGTTGATCAGATCTAACGATGCTTTATCTATCGCAACAGGATCATCGCTGACTAAATACCCAACATCTGGACAAATGATAGGGCCTGCATTCGGATCACAATCACAGCCTTTTGCTATACGTTTTAATTCATTCAGATACAACACGTTTTTTCCCTGAACACATGCTTTTGCAGAGCAAGCAAGGAGAAACTGCATGTCAGCATCACGATTCCGCAATGCATTAGTCGTACAATTTTCAACACAGACTCCACATCCAAAACACTCTCCTTTATCGTAAGTCCATTTGTTCTTTTCAACACTAATTGCGTCAAATGGGCACACCTCAGCACAGACACCACAAAAAGTGCATGAATCTTTTTGGTACACCGGCCGGCTCCCATGATGAATTTTTATTTTCGTTTCTTTTGTCACCCCGCCCATACCAAAATTCTTAATAGCGCCACCCATGCCTGATTGCATATGTCCCTTGACATGTGAAAGAGCAAAGATATGCGACGAATTTTTTAAATGATCAGCGACTTCGAAGGTTCTCCCTTCCACCGCAGTTGATACCCCGGAATCATCAATGACGACCTCACAACCAACGTTTTTCATCGTAAAGCCATGAAGCTTTGCGGTGTTCAGGTAATCTGACTTCGTATACCGCGATCCATGGTACGCAACCGTTGTGTCAAAAAGGAAAGGTTCTGCTTGCACTTTCTTTAATTCATCAACGACGCATTTCACTAACTCAGGTTTCACAAAATACGGATTTTTTTTCTCCCCCATATGCAGTTTTACCGGGACTTTTTTTCCTGCAAACCCTTGAAGAGGAAATAATGCAAGGGCATTATGAAGATGCGCTATATCTGTAAAAAAGGCGACCTTTGTCATCCGATTTTTTTCTCCCACTTTTTTAGTTTTAATACACTCCCAAGCGATCCACCGGATTTGATTTCCTCACGGATGCGGTTCTCCTGTTCTTTCACATCGAGGGCTCGATTTGCTATCTCCTGAGCTCTCTCTTGTGGTACCACTACTAATCCTGAGTCATCCCCGATGATCCAATCACCAGTCGTTACGGTTTGGTTCCCACATTGTATCTCGGCACCGGTTTCCCCAAACCCTTTTGGTTCCCCTGCATTAGGGGCGATATATCTGGAGAAGATCGGGAATTTAATTTTTAATAGGTCATCATAATCTCGGACTGCACCATCGATGACGACGCCTGCCAGACCTTTGAGTTTTGCACTCCATGTCGCTAGTTCGCCCCACACCGCGGTTTTCCCTTGGCCTACATCTACGACCAGAACCCATTCTTTTTCTGCTTTGTCGATCGCCTCTATAGGTTTTGCCCAATCACCATCGATGGTCCGTACCGTAAAAGCACGTCCTACCATATGGAATCCAATCGTAATCGGTCGTATTCCTTGCATAGCACCTTGTTTATGCATCGCATCAGAGATGTTTGGTGTTGAGACCTGCATGAATGCTTCGTATAACTCTTTTGTATCATATTTTTTAAAAAGTTCAGTCTTAATGGATTTCTTCTGGGTCATTGCTTTTTTAATCGTTTTTGTTGCTAAAGTTACGTTCTTTGCTTTCGTAATCGCTCCACCAACAATGATAATGGACGCCCCGATACGGATCATGTCCGCAACCGTCTCACTATTTAACCCACCTGCCACGGCAATCGGGAGTTGAGTCTGTTTCATAAGCGATAGGAGAACCTTGCGAGGGCTTTTCCCCTGCATTTGTTCGTCAATACCGACATGAATACAGAGATAATCAACGCCAAGTTTTTCCAGATCTTTTACCCGTTTACCTACATCGGAGACACCGATGAGATCGATCATGATTTTTACACCGTATTTCCGTGCGGATTTCACTGCATCAAGGATCGTACTATCATCTGATGCTGCAAGAAGGCAAATGATGTCTGCACCAGCTTTTGCAGCCATCTCGGTCTCTAGGGCACCGGTGTCCATGGTTTTCATGTCCGCGACTATGGTTTTTCTTGGGAATTGTTCTCGTAGCTGGCGGACTATGTCCATGCCTTCGCTTTTAATTAAAGGAGTTCCAGCTTCTAACCAGTCCGCTCCACCCTTCACCGCATCTTGTGCGATTGCTATTGCCCTCTCAGCATTGAGGAGATCTAAGGCTACCTGTAAAACCGGTTGCATTCAA
Source organism: uncultured Thermoplasmatales archaeon (assembly GCA_964526175.1). Lineage (GTDB taxonomy): Archaea > Thermoplasmatota > E2 > DHVEG-1 > DHVEG-1 > SM1-50. The sequence continues at coordinate 8,361 of CAZGIV010000005.1, forward strand.
AGGAGAATAAGCACGTATTATTTAAAAACTAATGCATAGCGGTTCAAGGTGGTGTTTTATCTATTTTCCTGGATGTTTGGTTTTTCCCAAACATTTTCTGACACTATATAAAGAACGAAGGACATAATCGGATGTGAGGTAATCTGTGTGAATACAGGGACAAAACAATTCCTTGCATTGCTTATTGTCGTTTCAACAGTTGTCATACTTGCAAAGATCTTTCTCCGGGTTTAAATCATTTTTTTAAAAAAACTTATATATATACCATATTCATAGTATACATGGGGATAATTCCAATGAAGAAGTTCGCATTCCTTCAGCAAAAACGCATAATTACGATTGGTTTCTGTCTCGTAATTCTTCTGGTGGTTCCTTTTTCTAGTGCATTAAATACACCTACTTTCAATCCAGCATCAACTGAACCATACCATTATCATACTTATCAAGAGCTCACCGATGAGTTACACTCATTACAGGTGAACCATTCAGATATCATGTCTCTTTCTTCGATCGGGAAGACCTATGAGGGGAGAGACCTATGGATGGTGAAGCTTTCTGATAACGTAAACCAAGAGGAAAACGAACCTGGTGTGCTGTTTATGGGTGCCCATCACGGCAATGAAAAACCAAGTTACGAGGTGTGTTTATTTTTCATTCAATACATGGTCGAACAATATGGGAATGACAGTCTCCCGGAGATACGAGATGCGATCAACAGCACACAAATCTATGTCATCCCGATGGTGAACCCGGATGGTGTCGAGGCGAATACCAGGAAAAACTGCGCTCCTAACCACGGCCCGTTCGGACTGAGCACAACCATCACCTCCTATGGAGTCAATCTTAACAGAAACTATGATGACCCTTGGTTTCTTGCGTACATCTTCCCTGTCAGTTATAGTCTTCCATTTATTCTCCCGGACTCCAGCTTCAATTATCGTGGTCCGTATCCCTTCTCAGCAAATGAGACCAAAGCAATAAAAAACTTTGCAGAAAACCATACCATCTCAATTTCAATTTCCTATCATTCGTATGGTGAATTTATTATCTATCCATGGATGCATACCACCAAACAAACACCAGACGAACCTCTGTTCCGCTCGGTTGGTGAAAACATTTCTTTGATTAACAACTACTATTTATATGTGAAGAATTATCATCTGATCCCACGGTACGGAGGAACACTTGGCAGTTCAGAAAATTGGTTATATCGTGCACGAGGGATTCTCGCATATACGATAGAGCTTTGCAAAGAACGAGCGCCGAGTGATCCCCAAGTGATGTATGACCTCTGTATAACACAAACCACCGTGCATCTGTATCTTTGTCAACGTGCGCAGACCATTGAGTCAGAGGAAGCAGATCTTTACCATTCTTAATTCTTTTACCTTTTTTCGATCTTCGATTTCATCGTGTTTTTTTAGAATTTTTAAAAAACTATAAAAAAGTCAACGATATATCTCTTGCCTGGAACACGTTTTTAGTAATTAACGTAAGAGAATGGGGTCGTTAGTGAGGTGGTGAGGAGATGTGTTTAAAAAGACTATTGCCCCCATTCTCTAATAATATATATTAACGGCACATGTATATAAATTTTATTATATATTTATTGATGTCAACGTTAAAATTGAAATGGTCCTTAGCAATAAATAAGAAGAAAGAAACTCCTTTCTTATGGTTGTTGTAATTCTTGAACCATGCCCGCTAGAATCGCTTAAATGAAGGGCTATCTTATTTTGTTGCAGTCCAGATTGGTTTACCAAGTGGCAAGAGAACCCTCCCTGCCATCGTGTTAAGGATGATAGCAGCAGCACCATAAAACGACAATACTGAGGTTACGAGAAGAAAAACACCGGCAGGCTGCGAAGACATTTCATACAGGTAGTGAGGAATAAGGAGTGCAACAGCCAAGTCAACAGCAATCAAAATTCCAAAAAACACCTTATTCGTCATTACTGACGCCATCGTTGCAATCAGACTAAAAATAAGAATACCAATAAGACCATACGCATAATGAGCGATGTTACCCTGACTGACCACACTTGAATTAATAATGAATAATGTCAACGCGATCGAATACATCGTCATCGCATAGACCGAAAACACTGTTGCCCCAAAGACGTTATTACGTTTAAACTCCATTCCCCCTGCAACAAGTTGCGCGGTGGCACCAAAAAACAAAATCCAAGGGATCATCAACGATTTCGAAGGACTGCTTGGCACTAACCCAAGATCAGCAGACGCAAGTACCAAAGCAGCAACCGCAAGACCAATTAAACCAAGCGCTGCTGGTTCAGCCACCGGTAATGCCTTAACAGTTATTTCCGAATTCATCATGGTCTTCAGGTCAGGTATGTCTCCGTCTTTTTTTTGCACCATCTATGACCATTTCTCCCAATATCGTTTCTCTGTACTTGGTGGATGTTCCCCTTTTTCATAGGTCCCGCCCCAAACATTCAGACCATTTTTTTCATCAGCAGTAATCTTATCTTGCAACATCTTCAGCATCTTTTTATCGGTAAAACCTAGTTGTTTCATTTTCTGTGGTGCGGGAACACCATTTGGTGTCCATCCTCTGCGGTAATACACCGCATCAGCGAGTTTTTGGTATTGGTTTCGACGAAACGTGTACAGCATTGTAAGCTTCTCTTGCACCGTCATTTTTTCAACGTGCTTTTGAGGCAACCCTATTTTTTCTACAAGCTGCTTGTCGTATCGTTCTTTTCTTGATAGATACTCCATTTCAGTCACCGGTCCCATCGCCCGGAATGGGATCCAATCGTCTTTTCGCTGCCCTCGTCCCATCCACACATTCATCGCACGCTGCCAGTTATAACAGCGCTCGCTTTGTAAAATAAGGTCTTCTTTGGTAACATCCCAGCCGGTCATTGCATTCTGATAATCGACATAGTTTTGTACATGTTCTGGAACTTTGGCGGGCTCTGATGTCTCTGCGTTATTCGCAGGTTCGATATCATTCCAGGGGAGCTTACAAAGACCATTTAAACCAAACCACGTCCGCCACATCGGGAAATAATGCAGTGCTTCTGCTTTCTTTTGAAACGTTGGGATCGCGTTGTTAACCATGTCCATAAAAATCAACCAAGCCTCATCATGCTGAGGCCCTTTTAAGGTCAATCCGTACCCACCTTGCATCGCAAGTGATTCTTTGGTGACATACTCTGAGAACTCAAGACCCTTGCTTTCCATGCCCGTGTCTTCAACTAGCTGTTTTTGGCCCCAACCATTCTTGATAATCCAATCTTTTACTCGTCTGGCACCTTTTGCTGCAATCGTGATAAACTCACCGGTGTCCCCTTGTGCTATTCTATGCAAGAGCTCTAATGCTGCATCCGCGTTCCCAAAACAAAGCTCAAGGCCATCGCATCGTTCTTTATTTAAAATCCCATACTCATACATTTCCATATAGAACGCCATGGCAGTCCCTGCCGAGATGGTATCAATCCCGTAGGTATCGCAGTAAAAATTAAACTCAAGGACCCATAAAGGATCCCAGATGCTCATATTAGAGCACGCGCCAATGGTTTCATATTCTGGCCCATCGACTGTTACCTTTTCTCCTTTATATGGGCCGGTCATCACGGTGTACCCGTCCACGGTTTTCGCACACGCCATCGTACATCCATGCCAGCACCCATCAGGTATTATTTTCGTAAACAACTCATAGAACTTTGGTGAATAGATCTTTGATGCTTTCGGAAAACTCCCAAAACGATAATTCTCAGTTGGTAATAGATCATAAGCATCCATGATCTCAACCAGATGCCCAGTTCCCACGGCACGCATATTGCATTGATATCGATCAAGATCGCGGATCTCGCGATGAAGATTAATCCCAACTTCTGCCAATCTCACAGGGTCCGCTGGATGATTGGAGACACCGTCGAACCGCTCAACCTTCACAACAAGGGCCTTGATTTTCTTATCACGGAGAACCGTTCCAAGGCCCCCTCTACCTGCTTGTTTAATGCGAGGGACTTTTCTTCTAATATCATAAAAAGAAAAGTTAAGACAACCCCAGTAACTATGCTCAGCCGCAAGACCAGAGGATACAACGGAGACTTTCTGCCTGGATTTATCAGTATTCTCTGTCGCATACAGATGAGTTAGTTGTTCACTAATCAAATGTGTGTTGGTTTCTTCTAACGGAGCGGTTTCAATTGACACGGTTCCTTTTTCACCGTCGATAACGACTACGACATCTTGTTTTGCTTTCCCTTGAATTTCTAATGCATCAAAACCAGCGAATTTCAAATACGGACCAAAGAAACCACCGACGTTACAATCACAGATAATATTCGTTGATGGCGAGACACTCAAACAAAGAGATTTACCGGAGCCTGCGTATTGAGTCGCTCCACAGAGTGGACCGGTTGTAATCAGCAACTCGTTTTCCTGACTGTTCCACCGGGTTGTTGGTTTTAGAGAATCCCACAGGAGTTTTAACCCGAAACCCCGTCCGCCAGTAAACATCTTTTTCATCTCATCTGTCACTGGTTTTTCCGAGATTGCCCCTGAGCTCAGATTCACATACAGGCTTCGATTCGCGTACCCCTTGGTTACCTCACCTTTTTTATACGAATAGCTTGTTAAAATCTTGTGCGCAGAACGTAGCTTCTTCAAATCCCAGGTATGTTTCGTGTTTCCAGTTTTATATTCTTCAATGGCACGCTGTCCTTCAACCATGTTATACCCCGAGTTTATAATGAACGACTTGTTTGATATCTGCTATTTTTACCTCAATTAGCTCTAATGCTTTTTCTGGACATGCGCTGACACATGATCCGCATGAGATACATTTGAATGGTTCAATCCGCACATCTGCTTTTCTCATCGCACCTATCGGGCAAAACCCGACACATGCTTGACATCCAATACAAACCTCTTTATCAAGCCAAACCACCCCGTTTTTTCTTCGTATCAACGCACCAACTGGGCACATGTCAAGACAAAGCCCGCGTTGATCACACACATGCATCGAATATCCTTTCCCTGTTTTAGTGATTCGTATCGCTGATTTCTGACCGCCATCCTTTGTTTTAAAATGGACCTGTGAGCAGGCTTTCTCGCATTCCAGGCAGCCTTTGCATTTCTCGGCATGAAATTTTAAGATTTTAACGGTCGTTGGGTGATCCATTGCTATCTCCTTTACGACCACACAAAAAGTATGGTATTTATAATGACAATAATCCAACAGAGGGCTGAGACGCCTATGGTAATAGGGTAATAGAGTCGATCCTGGAGCGCTATGTCTAAGTTTTTCAACCTAAATACGAAAGGAACGATGCCTACTCCAATGAGTGCAGCGAGAAGACCGCTAGCGAGGATCTGTGGGATAAAGACAAGAAGGTTCTCTAGATAGAACCCGGCAGAGGAAAATACAGGAGTCAAGATTTGTGTGACGATATACCCGCTGACATACACGAGGTAGCTCGAGGTTATCCCAAGACTAGCTTGCATGGTGAGGGTTTGAGGTTTTCTCAGATCAAGGGAAAAACCGGTCCAAATAAGATCAAAGAGAAGTCCTTCTGCCATGATTGCGATCGCAGAGCAAATAAAACAACCGCCGAAGGGGTTGAAAAGTCGGAGTGCTCCTGCAACAAGTCCGATTCCTGCTTGCATCCCTGGCTGTCTAAAGGTGGTTCTACTTAACGTCATCAGCCCTACGGCAAAGATACCGGTCATAATTGCCCCCGCTGGGAGATTTACGTCACGGAGCAATGATCCAATGATGCATTCAGCAAAACCCCAAAGCGAGCCAAATACAATGATTCCTGCAATGAATTTTTTATCTATCATGCTTTATTTCACCTCGATGGTAACGATGTCTTTCACCCGAAATGCTTTTGGTAAATCAGAAAAGATAGATTCACTATTTTTTGTCAATAACCCATTTTTCATATTATCCCAGGAGACGGTTTTCTCATACCCATCTGCTCCTCTCAGGGTGTACTGGTGCTGCTCTGGGTTAGATACCCCTGTTTTAAGCAGTAGGTCATCTAATGCGATCCCCGTGAATTCAGATTCATTTAATGATCGTGGCCTGGCAAGAGAAAACAGTTGATCTATGGTGTAATCTTGTCCATTGACAATTAATGTTTCAGTCGTTGTTTGTATAGCGTGGACATACAGTGAAGCAGTACTTGCAGTAATTAGTATCAGTAGCGCGAGAACTGGGAGTAGTCGGTCCTTCCCCATAGGCATCGTTGAGATGGATACAAAGGTGGATATTTAAAAATTATGTCGCGCCACCTGTAACCCACTCTTCCGTATTCTGGTTGCATATTTTCGGAGTATCTCTTCATCATTGGGTCGCCATTGGATCCGTTCCAGCAACGCATATGAAATCTCAGCATTTACATGCGCCATCTCCCATTTTACTGATTTCCGATATGCGTCAAGAAAAATTTCACATAATTGGAACTTTTCATCGGTAAACATCGGATTAGTACTTAACAAAGATCCACAGAGTGTCGCAAGATCCTCACCTGGTTTACCGACCCGTGATTCTTCAAAGTCCACCCCCCAGACCCTATCCCTGCTTAAAATAAAATTTCTTAAGGTTGCATCACCGCGAAGTTGAAACCCATCCTCTGATTTAAAAAACATATGAAATTTCACAAACCAGTTCGCAAGATGATGAATAATCTTTTGTTTTTCCTCAATGCTTCTCTGTGAGTCGTGTATAAGATCGCAGATGTTTTCCCCGATAATATAATTCATCACTAAAACGTTATTCTCTGTATCCTTCTTCAGAGGAGAGGGGACGGATAGATCAGAAAACCCTTTTTTTAAAACATTGTATTCGATGTCCATGTTTTGTTTCAACCCAGGAACAAACCATTTCAGAATCCGAGGATGACCATCATCGAGAACATAGGCAACAGTGTTTTTTTTACTCTCAAAACGTCTTTGTAACAACACGTTTTTGTATCTTTCAGTATTATCAATAAGTTCTTGGATGTCTCTCATCGTTCTAACCATGAAATACTATAGAACAAGAAATACCTTCCGATGCTAAAAATCATTTTCTTTTTAAAGTGTTTCTATACTATTCGGTAATGATTCGTATCGAGGTTACCTTTTTCCACCAAAGAGATCCTTTTGTTATAGATCCTTTTTCATCAAGGAACACGATTTTCAGTTTTCCGTCATTCGTTTCATTTAACCAATTACCTTCATATTGGTAGGCAAGCACCATGGTCATATTCCCTTTTCCGATAGGGTTCGGATTTGAGCCATTATCCGGATCATAGAGATTAACGTCCCCAATAATGGTTGAATAATTGTAGGATAAATTTCCGGTTTCTGAAATAACTTGTAGACTATATTGTAAAGGAACCGAATCGAGGGTGCTTATAAGAGTGGTGATATTGACTCCTGTGTAATTTCCTATTCCTTTGATAAATCCGGAATCGGTTCGGTAACCTCCTTTTGCGGTATAGGATTCTAATCGTTCAAGATCAGTAAGGGTAAAATTTTTTTCCTCGTCATCGTAGATAAGGGTGAACGCTGGAGGGATAGTCTTATGCGCTGTATTGTCCTCTAGTAAGGTCTCTGTTTGTTTCGGTAAATTGACATATACCAGGACTGCAACGGATACGATAATAGCAATTGCAACTACTGCGGTTAGAATTTTATTGGTTTTTGTTGACATTGGAGACCCTGAAAAAGATATTCTTTTTTAAACATTTTCTAATAAATCAGCCTCTTTGATTGTTCGTGCGGTAAGATAAATCCCAGCCAAGATGACCCCACCACCACCTATTGTATAGAGCGATGGCTCTTGATGAATCCAGGGGATTACGTACGCAAGGAGGGAAGACCCTATAGGTTCCCCAAGAAGGGCGACAGACATGACCGAAGCGCGGATGTAACCTAACGACCAGTTATAAAGAGTATGACCAAAGATCCCAGAAACCACGGCCATAAGTAGAATTATGGCATAATCGGTTGGAATGAGATTATACACTGGGGCGCTAAGAATCAGACAAATGAAAAACAAGGTAATGGTACCGACCGCATAGACTACAAATGCGTACGTGACCGTTGTAACAGTTTTCCTGGTTTTTCTCCCACCTAAAATATATAATCCTGCAGCAACTCCTCCAAGCAACGCAAGGATGTTTCCTTCGAGCGTATCAAGACCGAAAGCAGCATATCCATAATTACCGATGACCAGAACACCGACACCGGTTAAGGAGATAACGATTCCTAGGACATTTACCAATGCGAGTTTTTCTTTCAGGAAATAAAATGAGACAGGTGCAACAATAACAGGATGAGCGGTGACAAGAATCACCGAGCTTGCCACCGAGGTCATCTTCAATGACGTGATCCACAGTGAAAAGTGTGCCGCAAGGATAACACCGATTACTATCATAAGAAACAGACTATTCCGTGGAAGCATGCGTAGTTCTTCTCTCGTCTTTTTCCGAATCAAAATAAGGGGAACAAGAAGAAGGGTCGTAAACAAAAGTCGATAAAATGCGATACTCAATGGAGGAGCTTTACAGGAGAGAATAAAGATAGATGCGAAGGAAACCGCAATAATGGAGACAAAAAGACCAAGAGCGTGTTTTTGCATGTCGAGGGGTAAACAACTGTAATGCTATTTGTTTTTCTCTTCGCTAGACCGCTTGTGCGAATGGTTTTCGATAATTGTATAGTAAAACCAATGATAACAGCAGAGACAACAAACCAAGTAACGCAAATGGTATCCATATCCCGAAAAGATCAGATAGTACGCCACCAAGGAACAGAATAATGGCTCCCCCGCCAGTCTGGAACGTGAACGTAATACCAAACATCCATCCCTCAACAGACTCATGGGTCACCTCTGAGACGAAGGAGAACAAGGCAGGATATGTAAGAAATACTGCGACTCCAAGCAGTATCATGACTCCTATCAGAACAACAATATGAACAAAGAACACAAGAGACAAACTGAGAAACCCGATGGTTATATAGGACAGAACTAGGAGTTTTTTCCGATGGATATACGACCGTATCTTCCCATAGGCTAATGAGGTAACGCTTCCGACACCCATCCAAAGGGCGACTAAAAACCCAATCACCGGCAGAGATAATGTTGTTTGTTCGTTGAGGAGCAGAGGAAAATAGGTGATGAAAACACCCCAGGAAGCACCACTAATTATAAATGCGGGGATAAGTAAGCGTATCCCCCTTATTCGTTTAAATGCATCTGACGCCATCTCCTTTGCAGTATGTTTCTGCTTTGGTTTTGGAACGATAACTGATTCTTTCGTTAATTGATGGGTTAACGCAAGGCTCATCAACAGGCCAAAAAGGCAGATGCCAGCCCAGCCATACAACGGGATTCTCCAACTGGTAAGTTGTGCGATGGAAAGCGTCGTAAGGATGGCAAGAAACGCTCCCAGATCTGCGAACCCGCTCTGTATACCCATTGCCCAATCTAACCTGCCTTTTTTGTAGGTTCGTGAAATCCACCCTATCCCTATTGGATGGAAGAAGGAGGTGGCAAATCTCATAAAAAAAACCAAGAACAGAAGGGTGATGAATCCGTTACTAAAGGAAAGCAGAAGAAGGGAAACAGAGGTTAACAACAGCCCGGTAAGGAGAAACGAATTGACGTTTTTTCCATCAGCGATTCTCCCGAGAAACAACTGCGCGACAAGGGTAATGAACAGCCCTCCACCTGTGATGAAACCGATTTGTGTGTAACTTAATTGGAAGAGGTCCTTAAAAATAGGAAACAGAATAGAGATAACTGAAACGGATCCATCATTGATAGCGTGTATAAGGCTAACCGTTGATAATATCCTACCCTGTTGTTTCATGGTTCGAGGGGGTGATATTGACACGTTGGTTATATTATTTATCCCAAGGAGGAATAGTAAAACCTAAACAGTCTTCTGTGTTACTATTCTGTATGTCCATACCGATGGTTATAGGGATTTATGGGGATTCAGATACCGGGAAAACGACACTCTTGGTACAGCTTGTCTTAAAGCTTACGAACGAAGGATACAACGTGGCAACCGTTAAACAGACAAAGAAAGCAATCTCGATGGATACGAAGAACAAGGATACCTGGCGTCATCATGATGCTGGTGCTTCCCTTGTTGTTTTCTCCTCTGCTTGTGAGGCAGATTTTCTATTACAAAAAACCATGAGTACCTCTGAGATTATTCAAAGAATCGTAGGATTTGGACGCTATGACCTTGTTTTCATTGAAGGAGCGAATGACCCAAGTATACCAAAGATACAGGTAGGGGCCGGGAAAAAACGGAAAAATACCATCGTTTCGTATAACGATAATTTCAAAGAATTGATGACTATCATCAGAAAATATCTGAAGGCAAAGCCATCGGTGCCCTCTCTTTGTATTTCGGTGAATGGAAAAAATATTCCACTTACTGAGTTCCCTGAGCAGATCATTTCGAAAACAGTTCTTGGGCTAGTTGGGTCGTTGAAAGGAGTACAAACCATTAATGAAGTGACTATTCAATTGAAACGATAAAAAACGATGGGTTTTATTGTTTCCATAGTACATCTATCATTCTGATAGTACTCCTGTCAAATAATTTCGATTGTTCCTGTATTTACCTTTTCAATCTTTTCCTAATTGATTCTTTTTTATCACAGGAAAATTATGTTACAACCGGTTAAAGCTTTATACTGTTCCTCTGTTTCTTGTTTCTATGACGTCAAAAGCACCTGCACTTACTGTCGATGGGATTCTTTTTGAGGGTGACTCTATACTTCTTATTCAGCGGAAGCACGAACCGTTTCAGGAATCATGGGCACTTCCTGGAGGTTTTGTGGAATACGGCGAGAATACCGAGGATGCGGTGTTACGGGAAATGTTTGAAGAAACTGGGTTGAAAATAAATATTCTTTCATTACTTGGTGTTTATTCCGATCCCCGTCGTGACCCTCGAGGTCATACGGTGACAATCGCGTATTTAGTGGAACGGACTGATGGGGAATTGAACGCTGGTGATGACGCCCGCAGTGCAAAGTTTTTCAAGTTAAATGAGTTACCGTCATTAGCATTCGATCATGCAGAGATCGTAAAGGATGCATTCCAGAGGGTTAAACATGGAGTTTTGTCCAAAATGTAAAGTATTAATGCTCCCCAAAGGTGATATTTTTGTTTGTAATAGTTGCGGGGCAAAAAAGAAAAAACATGGCAGTTCCGTCGTTGTTGAGAAACAAAGGCAGAAAGAAACAGTTGTCCTTGAAAAGAAGATCGATATTCTTCCAAAAACGCGAATCGAGTGCCCGAAATGTGGTAATAATGAGGCGTTCTGGATTTTACGACAAACTCGTGCTAGTGATGAACCCGAGACCAGGATTTTTACCTGTACGAAATGTGAGCATCGCTGGCGGCAATATTAAAAAGATGGTTTACCTTAGGTAGCTTCTTCGAAGTATTTTTCCGGTTTATATGCGATATAGAAAAGTATATTAACAATCGTTAACTTCATGATGGTGTATGAAAAATACCACAGACCTTTCTGAAATCCACCAAAATCTCATCGATACATTTGAAGAGGTCAAGAAAGTAGTACAAAAAAACGAGAAACGATCTCGTGCAGGACTAATGCTTGGTCTCCAAGAAATCGGTGCATCACTTGATGGATTCATTGGAGCGTATTACCCCATTGCCTCCAACATTATCATCGTCAATAAAACGCCATTGCGTCGCATCCTTGAGACTAATAAAGCACTTCTTAAACCATATATCTTTCACGTCCTTTTACATGAGTATATCCATACACTTGGGTTCCTCGATGAGGAAACAACAGGACAAAAAACCTACGAAATCAGCAAACAACAGTTTGGAGAACACCATATCATCACTGAACTATCCACCAACATCAGAAAGTTCTTCCCAAACCTCGTGTACCCTATTCATGGATGGATTCCCTTAAAAGAGACCCCACGAATCGAGCTTATACAGGGTTTTGATTTATCGAGTACAAGCGCCTATATCACGTAGATACTAGAACGGGATAAAATCTAGACTCTTTTCCTCGTTATTATTTTCACATAATAATAGAAAATTATATAAATACATCAAAATAATAGCTATTTATTACATTATGCAAAAAAGAGGTCGTTCTATGTATAAAAAAACATTCCTTGCCGGAAGTATGGTGTTTCTCTTCATAGGTGTCGCCCTGTTACCAGCATCAGCGCAGATGGCACCAGCCGAAGATATCGTATCTCAAGAAACGACGGTAGTCGAGAAATTTATGGATGATGTTGAACGTATCGCTACTGAATCACAAACCTTCCAGGATTTTACAGTAAAATTTCAAGACCTTTGTGTTAACACCCAGTATAGTAGATTTACTGTTGTCCAAGACCTCATAACAAAAGTACTCCAATTCCTCATGACGAAAAGTGGATCCTTCACTTCAGGGAGCAACCTATTGGATCTCCTTGGGAAATTCTCCTCTGTCTTGCGCGCAGACTACTTTGTTATCAGTTATGGAGCCTATCACCGATTAAGCCCCCGAAAAGAAAATTCAATAGATCGATTTAAAGAGGGCCTTTCGATGTGGCGGTATTCAGATGCATCCAAACTGCTCAAAGGCAGAACCCTAATCCTTGCGAGACATCCCTTTGGGATACACCAAAAAATGATAGGGCCGCAAATAGGGCTCATGAAAGGCTTTAAAGGCATCTACCTTGATATCAAAAGCAAACTAACAGGAAACGCCTATGTATTCTTTTTAGGTAGTGTGCATCGAATCCGTGCTTTTGACCTCACACCCCTATCGAAATAATATTAATATTTTCCTTTTTTTTCTCTTTTTATTTGTATTATATGATTTATATGTACTCTCTATTATATCAGTAAATCTATGTAGAAATTCGACAATTGACTAACACAACGTAGAAAATTATATAAATGAATAAGATAATATAGATTCATAAGAAAATATACGATTTCGTAAACGAGGGTAAAACCATGACAAAAATAAAGGGAATATTTGCAATAGGCGTAATCCTTCTTTTCCTGGGCGTTACATTTAACCCAGTGTCAGCACAGACTGCTATAAAAGACCAGATGGAAGTCAATACCATCGGTGGTATTACACAGTTGCACCTCTCTGAAAAAGATATCACCACCATGGAAAAGTCCCTCCCAGCATTACTTGAAAAAATGTCTACTGCCACGTCTTACTCAGGACTTATTGACACCATCCAAAGCTTCATGGCACAGAACGGTAAACATCCTGTTCTTATATTAGTACTCTCACTTCTTATCAAATCGATTGATTTCAATTATAAAATCAATCAACTCCGCCCAATTAGAAAAAACGTATTTATCATGAGCTGGGGATTTACCCAAAAGTTCCTCTCGTTGGGGAAGAACAAAATCAACTTAGCTCGGCCCATGACCGGATGGTACTATTCGGGACGGTCCAATGTCGTTCTCAACAGCCGTACCATCATACTTGACCCCTATCCCTTTGGCATTAAGATGCTGACCGGTAGACAGATCGGATTAATGACAGATTTCAAAGGTTTATACATTCACCGATCTGGATCTATCGCTGACAAAGCGATAACATTTTTCTTTGGATTCGCCAGCATTGTTCGGGGATTTGATCTTTCCCCGATGAATAAATAAAATAATCTCTTATTTTTTTTCCTTTTTTTTCTCCTTTTTTTTATAAATCCTTATAAAATACTTTTTCGTTCCGGATACTGACTATGGCACCTTCTCAGATTACTATCATTCGAAGTCGACGGCGGAAAAAGACGATTCAAACAAAATACGGAGATGGGCGTCTTTGGATTTATCTTCCATCTGGTATGAGTACGAAAGATGAACAGAAATGGATCGATAAGATGATTAAGAGAAATGAACAATGGGAACAGAAAAAAACGGTGAAGAAAAGCGATACTTGGTTAATGCAACGTGCCCAGTGTCTAAACAAGAAGTATTTCAATGGGAGCCTGTATTTTTCTATTAGGTTTGTCACGAATCAGAATTCAAGGTACGGAAGCTGCACTTCAATCGATAAAACCATTCGTATTTCAGAACGAGTAAAAACCATGCCAACCTGGGTACAGGACTATATAATCATCCATGAACTCACCCACCTTCTCCATCCAGACCATTCAAGGAAATTCTGGGAAACGGTCAATCAATACAAATACGCGGAACGGGCGAAAGGATATCTTTTCGCAATCAGCAGAGAAAAAATAGATGAGGAGATCGAACCTCCTGAACTGGAAAATAGTATTTCTGAAATCTGAAAAATGGAATGAAAATATATATAATCCAGTATCAGATATCCTTCACGTGTGAGGTTAGGTTATGAAAACACTTATCGATGAATTTGGATGGAATGCTGGTAAAGTATGGAAGATCCTAAATACAAAAGGTCCCTTGAAAGAAGAAGCGTTACTGCATACCACGAAACTGAAAGAAGATGAACTATGGACCGCAATCGGTTGGCTAGCCCGAGAAGGGAAGATCTGCCGAGAAAACAATATGTATAAACTTGGGCAAACGAACTTAACACCTAAGATAGGGACCGATGCCGGGAAAGTCTGGAGTACCGTTGCAAAACAAGGTGAGATTGATATCTCAACGATAGCAAAGACTATCCAAATCACTGAGGTTGATGCATACCAAGCACTTGGGTGGCTTGCAAGAGAAAATAAGGTTAGCTGTAAGAAAGTCAAAGCAAAGGTACCAAAAATTAAAGTCACCTTAAAATAAGCCTTTATCAAAAGCTATTAAAAGGTAGGTTCAGATACATCTCTGATCTCCTTCTGTTTTCCTTTTTTTTCTCATGTGTTTTAATGATGCAAAACTATATAAGAGACTGATATTTATAGGGGCAATGTAAGAAGAGAAAATAACATTTCATTTTCCAAGAACTTCGGATTTTTGAAATTTATTGCTTTTTCTTTACAAATATAAATGCTCTTACTATGGGGCTACAAACTATGAATTCAAGAAAAAATAATCGACGAAGAAGAAATACTGAATCATTTCAAAAAATTGTAATTAGATGTGACGTTCTTCAACGTCCTGTCTATGAGCATGAAGTCTGTCCACAATATATGGTAAAAACAGGATCTGACACACAAAAAAATTGTAAGACCTGTAAACATTCTTTTTAGAAACAAGCGTAACTTATTGATTTTTTTCTACTATAATTACTGTCAGGAGGTGAGTACACTATGAAAGGTATTGTTAAATTTTATAATATCCGAAAAGGATATGGTTTTATCCGAGGCGATGATGGACATACCATCTTTGTCCATAAGACCGCTATCCCATTTTTTGATATCTATCTTCTCCCGGGAGAATCTGTCGAATATCAAATTGATAGAACCGAGAAAGGACTTCAAGCAACAGACGTAAAAAAACTATGAATATAGGTTTTTACAAGGTTTTTTCTATCATTTAATTGAATCGATCGAATATATCCCTTGTTTATGTTTTTGTGAAAGACTCTGGTAAATCTCCGCATTTTTTCTACACATTTCGATAAACTGCGGATTCTGTTTTACGATTTTTCCAGGGACCCCTAGAACTAAGCTCTCCTGAGGAACGACCATTTCCTCAGTGACAAGAGCGCAGGCTCCAACAATCGAACCAGAATTAATTCGAGCACCATTCAGCACCGTCGCATGAATACCAATCAGACAATCATCTGAAATTGTTGCGCCATGGATCACTGCTGCATGGCCGATTGTCACGTTATTGCCAATCGTGACCTGATGTTCTGCATCCGTGTGTATAACACAGCAATCTTGAATATTGGACCCATCTCCGATCACAATAGCGTTCTGATCACCGCGAATCACTGCGTTTGGAAAGACACCGCAGTTCTTGCCAATCGTTACGTCACCGATGATAACCGCGGTTGGAGCAATGAAACTTGAAGGATGGATTTTTACTATATACGCACGACCTTATCACATGAAACGAGATAGCACATCTTAAAGTTTTTCGCTTATACACATTGTTTCATTCAAATCAAAATGTATATAATCACCGAAAGTATGCTTTTTTTGAGCGTGAGTGTATGAGCGATATTGTTTCTGTGTTCGGTGACCAAGCAGGGACTGTTTGGCAGATACTTCATAATCGAGGACCTCTCGTAGAATCAGAACTTCTCTCTTTAACACATTTAACTGAACCCCAACTGTACGCTGCTGTTGGCTGGCTCGCTCGTGAGAACAAAATTCGAAAAGAAAATAGCACCTATCTGTTAGGTGAAACAAATCTTGTACCAACCATTGGAAAAGATGCTGGAAAAATATGGCGGACGTTGGAAATCTGGGGCGAAGTAGATGTTCAATCACTCTCACGGTTATCCCGTATTGTCGAACATGATGTTTTCACTGCAGTTGGATGGCTTGCGCGAGAAGGAAAAGTTGACGGAGTCATTCGAAATATCGATGAGAAAAAAATACTCTTCTGGTTGAAATAAGGAATCTATTTCTTTTTATTCATTGGATTTTCTCTTAAATAAGCCTTTAATTTTATCACCGATTCCATTACTGGATTCAGTTTCTGAGGATTTTTTCTGTCGAAGTCCGGGTATTATTTGTTTCAGTTTTCCTATAATACCTTTTGCTGGTTCTGCTTCTTGGTTTGTACTAGTATCGAGCCGAGATTTACTTCTTAAGGAAAACCACCCTTTTTTTTCTTGTTCAGGTTTAGGTTTTTTAATCGGTAGACCGACGAGGTGACCAGTGTCATCTAATTGAAGAATGAACGTGCTCTGAGGAATTTTTACTTCTAAAGCTTGCGGTTCTATTTCAGTAGAGGCTGCAAGTCCAGATTGATTATTTTTTTCCTTTTTCTGAAACGTAAACCAATTGTTTTTTTTCTCAGATGGTTTTTCTCGTTTTTCTTTTTTTTTCAAAAATGAGCGTTCTTTCTTCTTTCGAGGTATTTCTCCAGAAGGCTCAACGGACAGGGGTTCTTCATCAGCTTCTATAGGGTTCTGTATTGGCAGGTCTACTTCCTGTAAGAATGCATCTGATTCGAGTGATTGCCCTTCAACTATATCAGGGTTCTTTACTTTTACTTCTAGTGAATCTAAATCTTGAAATAATCTCAGTATCTCTTTGTGTGTTTTTACCTCTGAAGACGTTTCCTTTTCGTTGTCCACGTTTTTGTTCGCCCCTCACCATTTTCGTTTTAAATTACGTATAAGATAACTGATTAATATAAAAAAACCTATCCCTTTGTTTTAACTCTCGGGAGGTTATTAACAAGAGAGTTCTTTACATCACCTGGATTTTCTCATATCGCAGCGTCGACTCATCACACCATGGACAATATTCCTCCACGATGAAAAGGGAATCAATTTTGCGTATGGGAATTTGTTTCGTTTCTTTTTTACATACTTTACAGTAACTCATTCTAATCACTTCACTGACTAAAATAAACAATGCCCCAATAATAATAGAGTGGAACTAATATATAAACATTTCTCCTATGCCAGTAGTTCGGCAATTAAACATAGAGAAGAACCAGAGTGAGATGTTCTATTGACCGTATTCGATGAAGATATCAAGACCCAACTATGAATAACGGTCTTCTTTTTCATCTTCTCCTAAAGCACTCTTTTATACTTGATAAAGCTACCGCTATGTAGGTTACCTGTTATCGACCAGAAATCTGGTCTGAAATGATGTCTTTGAATTCAGGTAAAATCACAGGGTACTTTCTTTTGTTCCAACTGAGTTTTACGCAGAGAATTAGATTACAGAGATGCCAGAGGTTGTATAGAAAAACGGAGAGCAGTTGGAACCGCAGACGTACAGGATACAACTGTGAGCAGGTTTTCCCGCGGATGTCTTCTTTGACCCGGTATCCGGTTTCTATTCCCCAACGCTTTCGATAACTGTCTGCGATCTTCAATGCGTTTTCCAGGGTGACTGGGATGTTGGTGATGTAGGCGAATTCATCCCATTTGTCACCGACTTTTTTCGGTGGTTCTAGAGTCACGATCAGGGTGACGGTGACGTGTTGTTTTCCTTTCTTCATCGTGTACGGTGTGATGAACGCACAGGGTTCTGTCTGAGGGATTTTTACCTCCTGGTGATGTGCAGAGATGATACGTTCTTTGATCGCAGCAGTATGTTCAGCAGGAATGACAAACTGAACCGGAGATCCCTGGAGGGTGGTGATAGATTCTACGTCGAAGAACTCTCGATCCAGAAAAAGTCGACTGATCGCGACATGGTTTTTTGCCTCCGTGAGAAGATAGGTGATCAATTGTTCTTTCGTGGTGAATTGATGGAGCGGGAGCGCAGAGGGAGTGAACCGCTCCCGCGTGTTGACGCATTCAATGCTGACATAGGCATGACCGAAATTGGTTCCCCGCACCCGTTCCATCCCCAACACATGGATATCCTTCGCTTCTCCATACCATGGGATTTTATGGATATCCAATCCGCATTGAAGGGGGTTATCGAAGATACCATAGTGTGCTGCTTGCGTCAGTAAACAGGTATTCGCTTGGTTAAATGTTGAAAACACTTGTTTGGTTGTGAGTTTGTTCAGATGATAGAACACCGCATCATCAGAGGGGGATTTCTTTTGTTGCTTCTGAAGTTTTTTTGATCCATAGGCAACGTAAACATCTTGAGTGATGGAGAACATCACCGTCTTCAGGATGTTCTCTTTGGTGTAGACACAGTTGTTTGACATCTCTAATGGTAAGGCCGTGATGAAATATTTTTTGAGAGACTTTTTAAGAAGCTTGCCTATGTCTTTTTGTGTATATTGTGGTGAGTGCATCTATTTATCCCAAAATAGGAATGTCACTCACTCCTTTATACATCTTCTAAAAACTGACTTGCCGAACTACTGTATGCGGACAAGCGTTGACACGTTTTTAAAGACTTATGTTTTTTTAACTAAAAAATACATTAGAAGATTTTCCAGACCCGCATTTGTATACTCGCAGAATTTCCCACAAGATCATACGCTTTTACACCGAGAAGATACGGGAAAAAGGGATCGCGTTTATCATCCCAGGTCCATTTATAGGTGTTATTTACTCCTGTATATTCTGTTGCCACCAATACATTATCAAGGTAGAACTCCACATGTGAAACCCCAGTAGCATTGTCAGCTGCTGCATAGACTTCCACCGTTATTGTACCAATCACAAGAGTCGTTATGAAAATTGGACATACTGGTCTATCCCAAATATAGATGTAACCCTTTTTTGGTTTTATGAAATACAGTTGAATATCACTAGGATAAGGATTACCACCGGTCCAACCGAGATTTGCATTTATTGGTACACCCGTCGAATTATGCTTTGGATACGGAGAC
>CAZGIV010000006.1:0-26262 GCA_964526175.1 uncultured Thermoplasmatales archaeon
GATTTCTGTATCCATTTCTCATTCGTTCCACGACACAATCCCAACCACATTTATCGGAGCACCCGAAGAAGACACTGCACTTTCTGTTCTCCCTGCTCATGGTCTTCTTCTGAACGGAGAAGGATACAAAGCAGTCGCTCTTTCAGCAGTGGGAAGCTATGGTGCTATTCTCCTATGCCTTATCCTTCTTTTTCCCCTCCGTTTCATCATAGGGCCTCCGCTTTCGTTGTATACGACGCTACAGAAGGCTATGGTATGGGTTCTTATTGCGATTGCTTTACTGATGATCACAACAGAAAAGACACGGATTACGGAACTAGGTGAAAAAGGAATGTTGCCATCAATCCTGGGGATGCTGTTTGCTGCGTTTGTCTTTGTTCTCTCCGGGATTTTTGGTCTCCTTATCCTTGACTTCAACCTTTCCTCCCCAATCGCTCTTCCTGCCCCGGTCTTGTTCCCTGCGTTAGCAGGATTGTTCGGAGTACCGACACTACTGAATTCTTTCTTCACCAAACCAACCATACCGGAACAGAAAGTAGAACCACACATCATGAACCGTATCGAAAAAAAATCATCTATTATGTCGATAACAACAGGGAGCCTAGCTGGGATTTTTGTCTCCATCATACCTGGGGTCACCGCTGCAACCGGGACTGTACTTGCGATGAACGTTCGTCAGAAGTCAAGCCAGGAACAAACCATTGTTACTCTTTCATCGGTAAACACCGCAGCAGCGTTCTCTGTTACTCTTATGTTATTTGTGATTCTTCGGGCGAGAAGCGGTGTCACCATCGCAATTAGTGAATTGATTGCGGTCGAACCCTGGCAGTCTCTCATCATGCCTGTCGAGTTAACATATCTTTTGATGTTCCTCGTCTTAAGTGGGTCCCTTTCGTATTTCTTTACACTATATCTTGGGAAACTCTTTGCAAGAAAATTCCATATAATCCCCTATCAAACCCTTGTGGGTTTGACCCTTCTCTTCGTTTGTGTTCTTGTCTTCCTTTTCACAGGGCCACTCGGCCTCATTGTTTTATTCACAGCAACCAGCATCGGGTTCTTACCAATTTGTTGGGGTGTACGACGAAGCCATTGCATGGGAATTTTATTAATCCCCATCATCCTTTATTTTCTTTGATAACTTCTTTTTCAACAGCAGCATACCAATCAGAAATATCAACACCATGTTTTTTTGCAATATATAACGCAGCAACTTCCGGGAGCAGAGTTTGTTCTGTTTCCTCTTTTTTTATTTCCTCAAGTATGTCTTGTTGATTTTGATGTGTTTGTGAACAGATTTGAGCGATAATACCTTCGATGATGTTTTCTTCTTTTTTATCATCTGGTTTTTTACTAAAAATTTTTTTCGAAGGAGTAAAACCAACCGGCACTCTGACGGTCTCAAGCGGGAAATTTGGGTGCAATAGTCCTTCTTTTTTCACAAGTAGTCCCTGGTTGATTGCATATTTGACGAACTCCTGTGATTCTTTTGTCGATAACCATCCTAATTCCATCGAGAGTGGTAAATAAAGCTCTGATTCTGTTAGCTTGGTTTTTCCACTGCGATTAAAAAGAAACACGATGATGATTTTCGCTTCAGAGTCCATTAGTTAACCCCTTGCTTTTTTTTCAGATCAAGTATTATGCCGGTAATGCCTTGTTCACCCCAGAACGAGACCTTCTCCATGGAACTGGCATAGAGAAATATTTTCTGTTTTTCAGTTATCTCTCTTGAAAATCTACCGTACATTGTTTCTTCATTGAACAGAACAATTCCGATATCACCTGAATAGAAATGGTGCAATGTCTTTCGTTCTTGGTATTCTACGCTCATATCAATATATATCTCATCATCAGTCAGATCCTGTACACTAGACATATCAAGATTTGGCCAAAGTTCTTTTCTCAACGTTATGTTTGTTGCACCAGCCATAATCGTATCCATGACATCATCAAGTCGCCGAGGCCCATCATCTATCCAAAGGATACAATGTTCAGTGAGTTTTTGGTATAGTTCAAGATTTGGATTGATATGCTCTATGCCATCGAGATCAATTACATAGAGAAGTGTATCTTTCTCGACTCTTGTAAATACGTCATCAATGGAAAGAACGGTTCCTTCTCTTCCATCGAAAAGATGGCCTTTTTTTACAGAGATAAGTGGGACGATATTCATACAAAAAGGCAATCAGTCGTACTACTAAATACTTTTCAGATGCTATCTCATTTATAAATGAAAAAAGAAAGGAAGAAGATTATCTCCCGAGTCTCCGCTCCGTGTCAGCGATCTTTAATCGTGTTTTAATCACCGTATCTGGGTTCAACGAAATACTGTCAATACCACATTCAACCAGAAACTCTGCAAACTCTGGGAAATCAGAAGGTGCTTGTCCACAGATACCTACTTTTCTGCGTGGATGGTGATTATGTGCGGTTGTGATAACTTGAGAGATGAGTCGTTTGACTGCGTCGTTTCGCTCATCGAAGATGTGGGCTACTAAATCAGAGTCACGATCTAACCCAAGGGTTAGTTGTGTTAAATCATTTGATCCGATGCTAAACCCGTCAAAGATTTCTGAAAATTGATCGGCGACAATGACATTGGATGGGATTTCACACATGACATAGACTTCAAGTCCATTTTCTCCTTGTTTCAGACCATATTCGTTCATAACCGAGATGACCTTGCGGCCTTCTTCAGGTGTTCGGCAGAACGGGATCATAGGTTTGATGTTGGTTAAGCCCATTTCATTTCGTGCTTTCTTAAGCGCAACACATTCAAGTCCGAAAGCTGGTTTGAATTTCTTGTCATAGTATCGGGATGCTCCCCGCCAGCCGATCATCGGGTTGTGTTCTTCAGGTTCATACAAATACCCGCCGATGAGGTTTGCGTATTCGTTTGTTTTGAAATCAGACGTTCGCACGATAACATCGTACGGGTAGAATGCTGCTGCTATCTTCGCGATCCCACGTGCTAATGTATCGATAAAGAATTCCACTTTGTCATCATAACCAACACTGCTTTCATCGATTTTTTTGATGACCTCGGCAATCTTCTTATCCTTTGGTGCTTTCTTTTTTAATGTCTTATATTCAAGTAACGCAAGCGGATGAATGCCGATATGTGAGTTGATGATAAATTCTTCTCGTGCCAGACCGACACCGTTATTCGGAATTTGTCCTTGTTGGAATGCTTGTTCTGGTACTCCAACGTTCATCATGATCTGTGTCTTGGTTGTCGGGAGCTGATCAAGTTTTACTTCGTCAACATGAAATTTCAGTAATCCTTCATAAATTCTACCGACTCCTTCAGAACAGTCAATCGTGATGGTGGAACCTTTCTTAATAACTGAGGTGCCGTTTCCAGTACCAATAACGCAGGGGATCCCCAATTCTCTGGAGATAATAGCAGCATGGCAGGTCCGTCCACCACGATTAGTAACAATAGCACCTGCGATTTTCATAATAGGTTCCCAGTCCGGATCTGTCATGTCGGTGACTAGGACTTGACCTTTTTTGAATTGAGAAATGTCTTTGGCGTTCTCGATGACGTTCACGTCACCTTGTCCGATTTTACTTCCAACTGCTTCCCCCTCGGCAAGAAGTGTTCCTTTTTCATCAAGCACGTAGGTTTTCATCGTCGCCATGTCTTTTTGTGAGTGAACCGTCTCTGGGCGTGCTTGAACGATGAACAGTTCTTTGGTTTGTCCGTCTTTTGCCCATTCGATATCCATTGGTTTTTTGTAATGTTCTTCGATGATACATGCCCATCGTGCAAGCGTCAAAATCTCATCTTCATTGATAACGAATTTTGCTTTATCTTCCGAGGTTACCTTCGTCTGTTTCGTCCCTGTTAGCCCATAGATAAGGCGTTTTTCTTTTGATCCGAGTTTTTTCTCAAGAATAGGTTGAAACCCTTTCAATAGTGTTGGTTTAAAGACATAAAATTGATCAGGGTTCACCGTACCTTGAACAACATTTTCTCCAAGACCGTACGCACCGGTGATATATACTGCGTTGGTAAACCCACTTTCAGTATCAATGGAGAACATAACACCGGAACATGCAAGATCAGAGCGGACCATTTTTTGAACCCCGACAGAAAGATAGACGGAGAAATGGTCAAAGCCTTTGTCGACCCGATAGGAGATCGCACGATTCGTGAACAGCGATGCAAAGCAATCTCGAACTTTTTCTATAAGCTGGTCTTCCCCACGGACGTTAAGATACGTTTCTTGCTGTCCTGCAAAGCTTGCATCCGGTAGATCCTCAGCAGTGGCACTGCTGCGTACCGCGACATCAACATTTTCACCGTAACGGAATTCCATCTCCCGGTAATATCGTCTGATGCTTTCTTCAAGGTCTGGTGGGATGGGAGTGTTTTTAATGAGATTACGTATCTTTTGGCCTCGGGTTGCAAGATCAGTCACATCATGGGTGTCAAGGTCCTTGAGAATTTCTTTTATTTTAACGTCAATGCCTGCTTTTTCAATCATATATTTATATGCATAAGCTGTGATTGCAAACCCGGAGGGCACTCGGACTCCTTTCTGGCCTAGATTCCGAATCATTTCTCCAAGGGAGGCATTTTTCCCACCAACGGAAGGTACATCATTGATGGTGATATCTTCAAACCACTTTACAAACTCCTGCATCATTGAAAGCTCTCCTTTCATGAAGAGGTGTTAATGCGAACCGACATATAAACTCTTTTTACCGAACCTTGGTGAACAATACAGTATGAGTTCTCGTAGAAGATGAAAATTATTATATAGAAGAAGATTCATAAGTTCTATAAGGGGGAAATCATGAGAAAGAAAATCCTTCCAGTAGTAGTTGTTGTCCTATTTTTTTTCACTGTTCTTTCTGCTTCCATGGCGGTATCTATTCCGCACTCTAAGTTATCTCATAGTGAGAGCCTGGAAGGATGGTATTATCTTCCTTCCTATTCGAACTATGCCCCCCGCGGTCTGCCTGATTTTGATCAACAACAAGATAACTGGAAAGCCAGACAAGGCATCTGGCGCTTCGTAGGAGGATTGTGGTCATTTTGTGGTCCAACATCTTTAGCTGACATCTTCTGGTGGTTTGACTCAAAACATGAGGACCCCTTGGGATACCCAGGTGACGGGAACGACTCCTATCCTCTTGTGAGCAATTATGATGCCCCTGGTTCTCCAACACCAGGACCGAAAGAAGATGATCATAATTTCAACAATGTCAATGACCTGCAAACACCTTGGAAACAAGGACGAGGAGCCAAAGAACTTATCGAAAAGTTAGCATGGTATTGTAACACTAACTACTGTCAAAATCCTTTTATCCGTGGCATTGCAGGGACGTATGCTCAATTCCTTGAGGAAGGAGCAAGGCAATGGATTGTAGATGCTGGGCTACAGGAAAACTATACGATTGAAGCAGTATGGAATCCAGATTTTTCAATGCTCGTTGAAAAACTTCAGAACAATAGCGGGATTATTATCAATTTTCATTTCTATAACTCAAAAGTAAAATTATATCTGAAGTTCCTTGCTCATTATGTTGCCGTCGTCGGAATTAATGGCAATGGCTCGATAGCTATTGCTGACCCTGTTCAGAATGTTGCAAACCCTGAGCCGTCTC
This sequence comes from uncultured Thermoplasmatales archaeon, assembly GCA_964526175.1. Lineage (GTDB taxonomy): Archaea > Thermoplasmatota > E2 > DHVEG-1 > DHVEG-1 > SM1-50. Next base: position 5,623 of record CAZGIV010000006.1, read on the forward strand.
CTTCACAGCATAATGATGCAAATGTGGTATCCTATGATATTTATCCGGTGAACTTCACATCACCATTACCTGAAAAGGCCTCATGGTGGATTGAGGAATATTATGAAATCGGTGTGATGCACTTTGGTGGATTAGCACAATATGCTCTGATTATATCAGAGATAGAATAACAGTTCTTTACCTATATTTTCCAAAAAAAATCCCCCTCTCTATATCTATTTTTTTAATGGAAAAAAAAATTAATAGAAATTGTTGAATCACCCTTCGTTTTCCATGAACACCGCAGCAGCTAACACCGTGGTCCACAACCCGTTTTTGTCACCCTCAGCGGTCTGCGCGACACTCTGTGTTCTGACAATCTGCCCACTCATTTTGTATTCCTGTTTTCGTTTGTCCCACGCTTTGTCTGGGTCGAACTCTAAACCAAGGGTCGTTGCCAGCATTGTGGCGGCAAGATCTTCGGTATAATCTTCAAGTTTCCTTCCCGTTATGCCAAACGCATGATGTTCAGAGATGTATCCGTAGTTCGAACGATCCTTCGGTACTGCAATGCCTACTGCTGCTCCAATTAACCGGTTCGGTTCATTGGTCGTATTCCTAGACATCACAACATAGGTGATTTCACCGGCGTTGAGTTCTTTGACACCCTTATCTTTGGTGATAATCGTACAATACGGTGGGATAATACTTGAGACATAGACCAGGTTGCACTGTTCAATATCCGCGTCACGCAATGCAAGTTCAAAGGATTGCAACTCGTGTTTATGCTTCCCTACGCCTTTCGTGAAAAAAACTCTTTTTGGTACCATTTGCTCTTCATACATAAAATTATATTTTATAAAGATATCCCTAGATTACGCGATTTCTTTTTCATCGCCTTGGCTTTCGTCCTCTTCATCGATTTCCTCTATCTTGGGTTCAGCGATTCTCACGGTCTTTTGTTTTTTCAAAAGCTCCTTCATCTGCTGCTGAATATCAACCTGTTCTGGTGGGAACGCTTCCTCTTTATCTGGGGCTGCGTTCATACTGGTTTCTTCCTCTTCTTCGATTTCCTCTTTATCCTCAGGATCCTCTTCTTCTCTTGTTTGTTTCACTGTTTTTCTCCGAGGTTTACCTCTTACCTGTTTATGAAGAAGGTCACGCATCTGCTTTTGGATATCTACCTGTTGTTTCTGAAATTCTATCTGTTCTTTATGATATTGTGTCGGTACATGGCTTTGCACTACATCTTCAACAAGTTGTTTCACATCCTTATAAGGATACACGCCGTGCAGCTCATAGTAACTTCGCGCAATCGGTGTTTGTAATTCTTTTCCCCCGCCAGCAAATCCAAAGAATCGTGCTCGCTTTGTCCCTACCTCAACACCACCGGCGGCAAATGATTTATCACTCCCCAGCCCAAAACCTGACTGGCTGACAGGAATGATCGTCCCAAACCCAAAAATCTGTCCAAGAATCCCTTGCTTCGCGTCTATATCAGCGATTTTATCGTACCGAACCGTCCGCTCCCGTTTCGTCAACACACCACCTTTAAAGATGATACGAAGATTCGTGATGATGTACTTATGTGATCGGCGATATAGTTCGACGATCAAAAAACCACCGATGGAAACTGCAATCGAATACACAAGCAAAAAAAGCGAGATATCATTCTCCCAATGCTGCCAGAAGATCAAGCCAATCCCACCAGCAAAAACACCAAGGTAAAGGAAAAATATGCTCCATTGAATTGCGACCAACGAGGCAACAACGCCCACGAGCAGCAGGACAAGTCCCCAAAGGATGAGTGGGTACCATATATTACCAGCAAATATGTTCGTATACGCTGAGAATTTTGTTAACCACCAGACCACTATCCCCCACACAATGACAAAGATGGAGAGTGCCTGTAATTTCATGAACGACAAAGGATGAGGCGAGAGTAATCGTTCAATCTGTTCGTTTTTTAGAAGTACTTTTTTTTCCATCCGCAACCCTCACATGCTTCATCTTTGTCGCGGTTTTAAATCTATTGGTCCGCTTATATTTTATCAACAGGATGGTGATGATAACGGTAGACCCGATCATCACTAGAAGGGAGACGGTTTCGACTTGCTTCATCGGATAGTAGATAAAAAATACTCGAGCAAGCACATACGAACCGATCAGGGTAATGAAAGGAACCACTTTCCAATGAGCGTGGATTTCATCAGTTGCTCTTATAAGGATGATAACAAGATAGGTAAGGAGCAAAGCGATAACTGCCGTCAGTGATATCAAACCAAGGACAGAAAATACCGCTAAATACAACTGTGGATTTACGAATAATGATAATAAATAGAACACATAAATAATACCAATAATGGCGAAAATGTACAGAGGTTTTTGTACCAGATGGCTCTTAATGTGTTTCAAATCATAGATCATATCAATTTTTTCTTTTCGTCCTTCCACGATGTAACTTGGGCGGATACCCAATCCAAAAAACAATATCACAAACAAGAATCCTACATGCAGTGGGTTGAACAGGTCGATAGTGGCAAGAAAGCGTACGAACGCATTGGTGAATGTAAACAAACTACCACCAAAGCCTGTTAAGGATCCGACAAAGGTATACTGGGCTGATGGTGAGAACACAAACCCGTTCCCGATAACGACATAACTAAAGAGCAGGACCAGCCCTGCAGGAATAAAAAAGGGACCAAACAGGAGAAACGAACGAGATATCCATTCAAACACCCCTGTTTTTTCTTTCTTTGGCTCGACCTTTCCATAGTTCACTGTTATTTGGAATGCAGCAATCCCGCTTCTCGTAACCGCATAACCGAGAGCATGGCAAATGGTCTGAAACAAGATACCGATGAAGTTGGTGAACCGGCAGAACGCTTCATGTCGATGGCGTAGTTTTGAAAGCATACGTTTTTGAAGTTCTATAAAGCAAAGCTGGAGAAACCAAAAAGCAACAACTCCAAGAATAGGTGCAAGTGCTGCTCCAATGAAACTATCAATATCTAATGGGATGGTCGCCATCTCTCTTCGGAAGGGTAGTCATCCGAGGATATAAAAATCTTTTTTAAATGATTTCGATTGGAACCTCATGACCCATGTAATCAAATGATTTCCATGACACATCACCAAAGGGTGACACACCAACAATGATATGGATTCTTCCAAAATGGTTAAATAAATCTAAATCAGCGTTGGATGGCCGCGCGATTGAGGAAGGATGGGAATGCACTGTTCCTACAACACTGAAGTCAACCGGAAGCATATACAAATGAAAAATCGCATGAGAATCACCAGAGATCGTACCCGGAAGTAGGACTACCTCGATAATCGTGGTTTTATTCACCCGGTCAACACGAAGTAGCGCGCCGAATTCTTGTGGGTAATTTGATTTTGAGCTCTCGAAAATCATATCAAGGCATTTTCGTGTTATTTTCCAGTGAAGCGGAATGTGCTGTGTTGTTTTATGTCGGAAAAATCCCATACCTTATCTCATCAGTTTTAAACGCACCATCTGATAAAAGCTTTCACCAAATCGGATGAAGCGTGCTTTCTTCTCTGACCCGGTCACGTTTATATCGCTTTCTTGGTTTACGGGCGTTTGAAATCGTCCATCAATAACTAGGTTTGTCTCCTTGCTTTTCGGTAACAAATGCACGCCTACCTTCCGGTCAAGAGGTACGATCCATGGCCGGGCAGACAGTTTAAACGCAGCAAGCGGTGCAATAATCATTGCATTCACAGTTGGATCCATGATAGGACCACCCACGCTTAACGAATAACTTGTCGAACCGGTCGGTGTCGCGATAATGACACCATCCGCGCCCATCGATTCAATGACTTCATCATCAACGAAGATTTTAAGGTAGAGAATCTTTGCTATCCGAGCTGTTTGAATCGTCACCTCATTGGTCGCATCAGGTAATCGTTTGCCATCAAGGGTGATTTTTAATTTCGCCCGTTCTTCAACGTTATATCTTCCTTCGATGATTTGCTTTAATCCTTCAATCGCGTACTTTGATTCCACTTCAGAAAGAAAACCGATTCCCCCTGAGTTTATCGCAAACACTGGTTTTTCTATTTCACTCATTGCCATCAGAATGGTACCATCCCCACCAATGGTGACGACAATATCTGCTTTCTTGTTGATCTCCTTGAATGTTGATTTTTTCAGTTGAATCTCCGATGCGATAGCCTCTTCGACAAGCACATTCCCATGGTTCTGTAAAAACTCAGCCACATCCTTGGCTAATGTCACTGTTCGTTTCACGCCTGGGTTGCATACCAAGCCCCAATTCATGGTCACGTTTACGCCCTCGCAAGTTTCATTAATGGTGCTAACTTCACCAACAAGGATGGATGATTTGTCACTAATGCCTTAATGATACTAAGGGTACTGAACTCCTCAAATTTATAATCTTTCAGAGAATCCGCAAGCATGTCTAATGTTTTATCTTCCATATCAAGCATGATTTCTTTTGCCACATAATTCCGATGCAATTTTTTCCCAAAGGATTTCTTCCAATGGGTTTCATATTCAGTAAGAATCTGAGTATCGAAACGTTGTTTCTCAACTGCTTTACCAATGGTTTCACCAGCGTATTTTCCTGCCTCGATAGAATTCATCAGACCACCACCAGTGATCGGGTCTACCTGACGAGCGGCGTCACCAACTAAAAGAAGATTATCTTTTACGGATTGGATAGGTTCAGCTACCGGGTCTGCTCCCGTGATGACACGAAGCGGTTGACCTTTTTTCAACTCAGGCCGGGCAGCAATGAACTTATCTAGGAATTGTGCGGCTTTACCTGGTTCACTGAGGCTAGCAAGCAGTCCAATTCCGATATTTGCTGTATTGTTGCCTTTGGGAAACACCCAGACATAACCACCCGGCGCCACATGTTTTCCTATGAAGAAATCACAATAGGGGCTGTCCCATTCAATATTGGTCAAAGTGTATTGAACACAGGTCTCAAGGTCATAGGGTTTTAAGGTGGTTTGAATCCCTGCCCATTTTCCAATGCGCGATTCGACTCCATCAGCGCCTACCACGACATCTGCTTCAATCTCAAAGGTTTCATCGAAATGTCGTGCCGTAATCCCTTTGATTTTTCCATCTTTTTTTAGTAGATTAATCGCACAGGTATTTAGCATGATTTCCGCACCTTTTTGCACGGCGCCTCTTGCTAACTCTTGATCAAATATATCTCTATATACGACATATCCTGTTTCGTTCCCCGCATATTCCGCGGACAATGTTATTTTGGTGCCATTAGGAGAAAAGATACGTGCCCCCTCCATTTTTGTCGCGATCCATCGTTTTCCCTCAAGAACCTTAAAACGATCAACCTTTTGACTGATTCCCTCACCGCAGAGAACAGGGACACCGACTTCAGCACGACGTTCGACAATCAGAACCTTTGCACCTGCTTCCGCAGCAAACCGTGCAGTCACACTCCCTGCAGGGCCGCTACCGACAATAACTGCATCATATTTCATCTTAGTTTCCCTCCCAGCCAATTGCACCAATCGGACAGGTTTTCACACAAATGGAGCAACTGTTACATTGTTCATCGTTCACGACTGCTTTACTTAATATCATAAGAATAGCATCTTGCGGACAGACGGAAATACAACCGCCGCATGCCAAACATTTTTCTTTTTTTACAAATGCCTTAGGCTTTACCATATGATTCACCTCTAGTGATACCAGAAGCTATTAAATGTGCGACTCGGACAGGTTCAGGTATGGCACCACGTATGGTAGAGATGTTTATAATTTCTTTTGCTTCCTCTAAGGATAACCCCGTGCATTTGATATAAATCGGGTTATGTTTGGTGGTAATCGAATATAGTTTTCTTTTCTGTAAAAGTAACCATCTGTCCTCCCAATCTGTGAAATTTTTCTGTAGCGCGCGTTTTATTTTATTCATGTTTGGTTTGTCTCTTGTGATCGTAATCACAGGTATTTTCGTGGATTCAGAAAGGTCATCAATATCAACGACATTAAAACCGCCAAGACAGGCGCCGTCCACCATAATCACTTTGAGTTGATGTCGATGTCGCGAATGTTGAATCATTTCTTTGCAGATTAACGTTGCCTCTGTTCCGTCAATGGCCACTTGGCTTCGTAAAACACATTCGAGATATTCACCACCTCGCATCACGACACCGATGACCGCTGTATATTTTTCGCGAAATGTGAAGGGAGCATCATCTATTCCAAGAATACGAATCTGTCGTTTCATCTAAGAGATAAAAATAACGTGTCGATTAAGAATGTTTCTATGAACAATCACTCATAGTTTAGAACATTCTTCTCTTAGGCGACCCATAGTACGCCTTTTCTTTTTATAAAAAAGAATCACCTTCTTTTTTCTTAATTTACATATTACATTATATATAATAGGACTGTTGTCTCAATGTTGACGTGATCTCATGCTTCTTTCCGATCGTTCTATTCAGCAATTATTAAAAAATAAACGTTTAATTATTAAGCCGAAACCAATTTTGAAATCAGCATCTATACGTTTGCATCTATCGAACCAATTCGCAAAACCAGACGGAAAAATCGAACGAAAAACAACATATCTCCTTAAACCGAAACAATTAATTCTTAGTTCTACCATCGAGCATATCAAAATGCCTAAAGATTACGCAGGATTATACGATGGTTCCACGACCTTGGCACGTGTTGGCATCACTTCGCATATGGGAAGTATGCTTGTTTCCCCTGGCTCGGAAGGAAACCTCACACTTGAAATTTTTAATGCCTCAGACATCTCATTTATTCTCAAATCAGGGATGCGAATCGGACAGCTTCTCATCCTGAAGCTCGATACACCAGTCGCCCGTCCTCAACCTGCCCTATCAACCTACAAAGGAAAAAATCACAGAGGACTTGTAATGCCTGATAAAAAGGTAATGTACAGAAAAAGAAAATAAAACCGTGTCTTATAATAAAAGGGATCGATATCTTCTCATCGCGCGTAATTTTTTTTTTTTTTTATTGAACTTTATATTGATTTTTGATAAGTCGTTCTTTCTCAAAATGTCAGACCGGTTAATGTTTTTGTGTCAAGGACACCAGTGATTAATCGTATTTTATTTACGATGATGGCACCGAGTTCTTCAAAATCTTTTGCATCGATTTTTGCAATCAGGTCGTACTCTCCGAATAAGGGATGGAGTTCAACGATTTGTGGTATTTTTAATAATTTATTGTAAATATCATGTTCGTGCGCTGTGGCGACATTTATTAAAACAAAACCTACGGCCATCTGTTTTCCTCCTTTCTTTTTCATTTTATTTTCAGTACTACTCTTTATTCTATTTTTTTATTAGCGGAATGGTATCCTTTAAAAAATCTAAGGTTCAACTTCGTCAGCGTTAATTTGCCCGCTTGCTGCAAGTTTACAACTTTCGCAGATACCTTCCATTTCTTCCTCAGGTTCTAGTTCATCTCCACATACAGAGCAATATATTGACATAGTAAACCATCCCTCTCACTGAACCAGTGATGAGTTTCAAGTTGCAATAGTATTATTATTTATAAAGTCTTTTCTTTCCTTCATTTTTAATTCACTGAGAACTGAGAATGGGGACATTTTTTTTTGTTAAAAGAAAAATCAGATGATGAATCAGTATTAGTTACAATAAATTTTAATACGTGTTTTTTAATACGGTGTATGTAATGAGTTTTTTACGATGAAAGGGAGAACCGCATGGATTTGACGGGCCTTCAAATTGATGATGAGCCCCCACCTCTCAATGGTGTTGGAGATACTCTTTTTTCTCAAGCTAGGAATCTTGAGCGAATGCTTGGTTTTAAAAACATCTTCTTGAAATTCGAAGGAGGTAATCCAACTGGTACACAAAAAGACAGGATCTCTCAGTACCACGTAAAGAAAGCATTGCTGGAAGGTTACGATACTATTACCGTTGGAACCTGCGGTAACTATGGTGTATCACTTGCGTATTTCGCAAAACTTAATGGTCTAAAAGCAAAAATTCTCATTCCTGAGCAGTACTACGTTGCACCAAAACGAAAAGAAGAACTGCAGAGTATGAACGCCGATATAATCACTATTGACGGAAAATATGAAGATGCAGTTGAAGAAAGTAGGAGACTATCACGCAGAGAACACGTGTACGACGCAAATCCTGGGAATGGCAACGAAGGATGGCGTGGGTATATGTCTATAGCGTACGAAATTTATCGGCAACTTGGCCGATCACCAACTGCAGTTGCAGCCCCAGTTGGCAATGGGACCACTCTTGTCGGGATTTATCATGGATTCAAAAACCTCCTTGAAAAAAATAAAATCGATCACGTACCATATCTTGTTGGGGCATCAACGTCTGGGGGGAATCCTATTATTAAAAGTTTCAAAACTGGGGCTTCGAAAACGGAGGACCTGCAACCAGCAGAGATCAAGGAAAGCAGTGTTAACGAACCACTTATCGCGTACCATTCCTATGACGGCGATGATGCGTTACATGCAATTTATGAAACCAATGGCTGGGCGGATTATGTTAGCGACTCTTGTATGCTTAAGTTTCATACATTACTTCGCGACCTTGAAGGATTAAGTGTTCTTCCTGCATCAGCAAGTCCTATTGAAGCACTCATTAGATTCAAAGAACATCGGGTCCTCAATAGTGATTACGTCATTGTTCTCACGGGGCGAAAGTTTCGGTAACGATTTTACCCGGGAATGATTCCTTTATGGTGAAGACTCGCGCGATGGTTTATGCAGATCGGTTGTACAGTTCTGCAGATGGGAAGACAGCACATGGGCTTGTGCGGTATAGCAAAAGATACGATATTGTCTGTGTTGTTGACTCGACATTACCTGTTGGTGATGCAGTAGAGTTTTTAGATAAGAAAAAGAAAGGAATACCATTATTGAACAATCTTGATGATGCTTTTGCAACAACACAACCAGATACGTTTATCATCGGTGCGGTTTCAGAAGGAGGCGTGCTACCATATGGGTATGATACGGCGGTGGACTGGGCGTTGTCCAAGGGACTAGATGTTGTCTCTGGTCTTCATCAATTTCTCTCAGATGATCCACGGTTTATGAAACGTGCAGAAGAACATCATTGCACCATCACCGATGTTCGAAAGATTTTCCGTGATTACAAACGATTCTATACCGGCGATATCATAAAGGTACCATCGCTGCGAATCGCTCTGATTGGCACCGACTCCGCGATTGGAAAACGAACGCTAGCCGTCTTCCTCGTCGAGGAATTACGCAAACGAGGAAGAACAGCGGACATGATTTTTACTGGTCAAACCGGTTGGCTTCAAGGCTGGCCACATGGTGTGGTCTTAGATGCGATGATTAATGATTTCGTGTCAGGCGGAATCGAGGGTGCGATCCTTGATTCATGGAAAGATCTTCACCCTGAGTTCATGATTATTGAAGGACAAGGAAGCTTGGTACACCCATTCTTTCCAGGTGGCTTTGAAATATTATCTGCAGGTCAAATACAGGGTTTCATTTTAGTTGATGCGCCGAAACGACCACATCTTGACGGTTTTCCTAGGTACTTGATGCCAGACCCAAAAAGAGTTGTGAAAATTGCTGAACTGCTCACCGAAAAAAAAATTGTTGGCGTTGGCATCAACCATGAACACATGAGTAAATCCGATGTCATTCATTTAAAAGAGAGCTATAAGAAGATGTTCAATGTCCCTATTGCAGATCCGTTGTCGGAAGGCGTCTCTGTCCTTGTCGATGCATTGGAGGCACTGTATAATGATCAAAAATAATCTTTGTTGCCTTTCATCAATTTCTCTTGTTGAACCAACGATTGAAAAAAACACAGCGCGCGCCGAAATCATCGTTACAGAGTCTGATGGAACAGAAAGTCGTTTTGAACTAATGAACAAATATGATCGACATCTTCAGGAAGACCATTTGCCTTTGCTGCGACTCGCGTTTTGCATGCCGTTGCTTAACTATGGTCTGTTCTCAAAAAAAATCCAGTTACATTTTCCGATAAGCAAGGCTGATTACTCATTACTTTGTGATATGAGTCTGATATTTAGTCGTGATATCTTCGTAAACAAAATAGCATACGGCACCAACCCATATATCCTTTCTGATTTTTTTCCTAATCCTACGAACATACAACCAAGTGATGGTGATCCAAACGCTGTGATTTATCCTTCGCAACTAATTTCTGATACTTCAATTGGATGCGAGATGGATCCTTTAAAATCAGGGGTTCTTTCAAGTGGCGGTAAAGATAGTCTTTTGACCTATGGGTTGCTAAAAGAACTCGGCTCACAGGTATATCCTGTTTATGTGAACGAGAGCGGTGGTCATTGGAAAACCGCGCTTACTGCGTATAAGTATCATAAGAAAATAGAACCAAAGACGCAGCGGGTGTGGACGAACGTTGATCGGTTTTATGGTTTCATGCTTGATCATCTGCGATTCATACGAGCGGATCATCGGAAGATTTGGCATGATACCTACCCCATACGGTTGTGTATTTTTCCGTTCTATATTTTTAGCGTACTGCCCTGTTTTGTTGAGGAAAAAATTGGCAATGTACTCTTAGGCAATGAATTTGATGATCTACGCTATGCGACCCAATACAAAGGAATTCGGCACTACTTCGGGGTCTATGATCAACATCAGGATTATGATGTGCGGATGAATCAATGGTACGGGAAAAGAATCCCTGGTTTGTACCAATGGTCCGCGTTGCGGAACATCTCTGGTCTTATTGATCAACAAATCCTTGTTCGTCGTTATCCGACACTCGCCAAACAACAGCGGTCCTGTCATTCCTGTCACATCAAAAATGGGGTGGTGTATCCGTGTGGAACCTGTTCGAAATGTTTAGGAATTCTTTTGTATCTTTTAGCCAATGACATTGATCCGACTCTTATGAAATATAGGAAGAAGGATATTGAGTATTTCTATAAGAACATTGGAGCATCTTCTTTAAAGCTTGATAAGGATGAGAAAGACCAGTCGTTTTACTTAATCAAAAACAAAGAGTCTGTTCCAAAGGTAAGGTGTGTTGACCATGTTGAAAAAATCCATATTCATCCATCGACGTGTGAGCCTGTTTTGTATCCTAAGCAATTCAGAAATGGTTTGTTAAGGATTCTTGAGGAATATACAACAGGCTATTGCACATTAAGGAATGGAGAATGGGTACCATCAGAGAAATGGCAGGAAAACACTGCTACGGTAGTTCCTTAACCATTCGTATTGCATCACGAGAACCTTCATGGTCATAGGAGTAATATTTTTTGAGTAGTGCGGTTTTTTTAAAACCTGCGTTTTTGTATAACGCGATTGCTGCATGGTTTGTAGTTGAGACTTCTAATCTGATTTTTTGGAATCCTTTTTTTCTGATACGTTCTTCAGCTGTAGTAAGTAACCTGTGGCCGATTCCTTTTTTACGGTACTCTGGATCGACGTTAATGGTTTCGATTCCTGCGACTTTGGTCCCTCTCCGGTATAAGATGATGATGAATCCTCGGAGGAGTGTACCGTTTTTTTCAATTAGTACGGTACTGTTGGCTTTCATCAGGAGATAGCGAAGTTGTCGTCGTGTATATGCTAGTTCTTTTGGAAAACAGATCTTCTCAATTGCAATGATTCTTTCTAAATCATTCGGAGAAGCGATACTGATGCGGGTGTTTTGTTGCATTGTGGTAGGGTACATGAATTCGTTCAAATAGTTTTTTTGCTTATAAAAAATCGTAAAGCTATTTTTTATATAGCATGTCATATTTTCTTTTATATTGATATGGGGAGCTAATTCATGGCAAACGAGAACAAGAAAGCGGAATTGAAGATTTCCGGGATGACCTGTGCGATGTGCTCGTCGACCATTGAGAAATCCCTTGCAAGTCTTCCTGGTGTATCAAGAGCACAAGTAAATCTCGGCAATGAACTTGCTTCTGTAGAATATGATCCTGCGCAGGTAAACCTTGGTGATTTAGAAAAAGCAGTCATTAATGCAGGGTACGGTACCGTCAACGAAAAAGTGATTCTCAGAATCGGTGGAATGACTTGTGCGACCTGTGAAAAAACCGTTATCGATGTCTTACAGCGCCTTGATGGTGTCGTAATGGTAACCGTAAATCTTGCGACTGAAAAAGCCTCGGTGACGTATAATCAGAGGATGGTCACTCTCGCTGATATGAAAAAAGCAGTTGAAGACGCTGGGTATCAATATCTTGGTGTTGAGGGACAGGAAGATCTTTCTGGAAAGATTCGAGAAAGAGACCTGCGAGCTAAACGAATCAGAATTTATGTCGGGTTTCTTGTCGGTGTCCCTTTGATGGTTCTCATGTATATTCATCCTTATATTTCGATGGAACTGTTATCATATTTGTCTTTGGTTATTTCAACGCCCACCTTCATTTTTATCAGTTATCCGATATTCTCTGCTGGGTACCATGCTCTCAAGAATAAGAATCTCACCATGGATGTCATGTATTCCATGGGAATCGGGGTTGCATATAGCGCAAGTGTTTTAGGGACGTTTGAAATCGTACTGACCCATGAATTTTTATTTTATGAGACCGCGGTTCTTCTGGCGACCTTCCTGACGTTAGGACGTTATTTGGAAGCAAAAGCGAAAGGAAAAACCTCTGATGCAATAAAAAAATTAGCAGGTCTTCAGTCGAAAAACGCGATAGTGATTCAAAATGAAAAAGAAGTTGAAGTCTCTATCGAGGATGTTTTAATCGGTGATGTGGTTTTAGTCAGGCCTGGAGAAAAGATCCCTGTCGACGGTATCGTTATCCAAGGAGAAAGCTATGTTGATGAGTCGATGGTGACTGGGGAGCCTCTTCCTGTGGTAAAGATAGATGGGAATACGGTCATTGGTGGAACGTTAAATACGAATAGTGTGCTGCGGTTAAAGGCGACAAAGATTGGCAAAGATACTCTGCTTGCGCAAATCATTAAACTAGTTGAGGAAGCACAGGGCTCAAAACCTCCTGTTCAACGTATTGCTGATATTGCGGTAGGATATTTCATCCCGGCCGTGTTAACCATTGCTGTTGTTTCTTTTCTTATGTGGTATGTTCTCCTTGGAAGTACGCTTCTTTTTGCTTTAACCGCATTAATTTCTGTGCTGGTGATTGCGTGTCCATGTGCACTGGGGCTTGCGACTCCGACAGCGGTTACGGTTGGTATTGGTCGGAGTGCTGAACTGGGGATTCTTATTAAAAACGGGGAGGCCTTGGAGGTCTCTGAGAAGATTACGACCATGGTGTTTGATAAAACCGGGACGCTGACGAAGGGAAAACCAGAAGTGACCGATATCGTTGGGGTAGATGTGGATGATGCCGTGATGCTGAGGAGTGCAGCAAGTGTTGAGAAAAATTCTCTTCATCCGCTTGCGGAGGCGATCGTACGCAAAGCCAAAGAACAGGATCTTTCCTTGCAGGATACCAGCGGGTTTGATACGTTTGCTGGGAAAGGAGTACAGGCGACCGTGAGCGGAGCTGTGGTGTTGATTGGGAATCGGCTGCTTTTTAAAGAACACGGGATTGTGGTGCCGACCAAGGTTGAAGAACTGCTGGATGGGTTGGAGACAAAAGGAAAATCCGTGATGTTTGTTGCGTTTGATCAGCGGCTTGTTGGTCTGATTGGCATTGCTGATGTGGTGAAAGATTCAACGATGTCGTCAATACAACAGCTCAAGCAGATGGGGTTGAAACTCATCATGATCACTGGTGATAACACGCGGACCGCACAGGCGATTGGGCAGCAGATTGGTATAGATGTCGTACGAGCTGAGGTACTCCCCCAAGAAAAAGCAAATGAGGTAAAGAAATTACAAACAGCTGGGGAGATTGTCGCGTTTGTTGGTGATGGGATTAATGATGCGCCTGCGCTTGCCCAAGCTGATGTCGGTATCGCGATTGGGAGTGGTACCGATGTGGCTATTGAGAGCGGGGAGATTGTCCTGGTGAAAGGTGATCTGTTGGATGCTGTTGCAGCTATTCAATTAAGTAGGAAAGTGATGGCTCGTATTAAACAGAATTTATTCTGGGCGTTTGCCTATAATGCTGCTCTCATTCCGGTTGCTGCTGGGGTGCTTTATCCGTTTTTTGGTCTGACGTTTCGGCCAGAGTTTGCTGGGTTAGCCATGGCACTTAGCTCAGTGACGGTCGTTTCCCTATCGTTGTTATTAAAGCGATATGTGCCGCCGACACAGGAGGTGAGAACACATGGCGATTGATCCTATCTGTAAGATGACGGTTGATGAAAAAACCGCGAAATTCACCAGCGTCTATAATGGAAAGACGTATTACTTCTGCGCTCCTGGGTGTAAAAAAACGTTTGATGCAAACCCTGAGCAGTATGTTCGTTGAAAAGACGTAGATGATGTGTGGTGTTCTGGTCTTTCTTTAGAGTTATACGATGTTATTCTTCTGTTTTATGACAGCAGTAAAAGTAATTGAGTTCCTCGATTGCACCCTCGTCTTTTATATATGGTGATGCGGGTTGTTTTTTAATTTCTTCTATGATTGTTTCTGCTTCTTTGAAATAGGATGTACGGATGGTTTGTATCTCATTGTAGTGTATTGTTTTTTGTTGGAAGGAATTGTCTAGGTTGAATTCAGGGGATTGTTGAGTAAATCCGATGTAATGCCATTCTGCGGTTTTCATATTAAGCATGTATTTTTGGAGAAATAGATAACCGGCGTGAGCGATAAACTCGATAGCACGAATTAGGTAATCGAGGTCTTCTTGGCTGAGGGTGTAATGAATATTTACACGCACCCATCCTGGTTTTATGCCTTCGCATCCTTGGACGATGAATCTCCGGTATTTCTCAGATGTCTGATGATCAATCCCGAGCAGTATATGTCCGTACGGCCCTGCGCAGCTGCATCCTGCTCGTGATTGGATGCCAAAGAGGTCGTTGAGTAATTTTGCGACAAAGCGTGGGTGTAATATCCGGTCGTTATGTCGTATGTTAAACGAAATAATGGAAACACGTTCATCTGGGGCGACATTTCCCAGGAGTTCTATGTTTTTGATGTTCTTGAGTTTTTCAATAAAATATTCTGTATATGTACGTTCAACTTCTTCAATGGTTTCGATGCCGATTTTTTCTTTTAGCTCAAGGACGAGTGCTGCTTTTATAGCTTGCAGAATTGGCGGTGTTCCTGCTTTTTCTCTGGTTTCGATATCCTCGGAGAAATCATGGTTTTTGTAACCAACGTAGATAACAGTGCCTCCTCCTGCGGTAGTGGGTGGGAGGTCTTTTCTATAGATTCTTTCGTTGAAAACAAGGATGCCACAGGTTCCTGGTCCACCGAGGAACTTATGCGGGGAGAAAAAAACCGCATCAAAATAGGATTCTTTGTCATAGTTCATGTTTATGGTTATGTACGGAGCAACTGCTGCGAAATCGAAAAATATGAACGTATCATGTCGATGGCAGATGCGTGCGATGTCGTAGACTGCTGTTCGGATGCCCGTGACATTTGATCCTGCGGAAAACGACGCAAATTTTTGGCGCTTATTATATCGCGTGTCTGAAAGTTTTTGGTCTAAATCTTGTAGGCTGATTTTCCCGTTTTTATCTAAGCGAATGACAACTACGTCAGCGTGTGCCTCTCGCCACATCAGCTCGTTGGTATGATGTTCGTATGGTCCGATGAAGATCACAGGGCGGTTTTGTTCTATATTTTCGATTAATTGTTGTGGTTTCCGAGATGATGTCCGAATGGTTTGATAGAGATGGTCTTTTGTTGATGGTGGGATATAGACGCCGATGATTTCTTGGAGTTTTTTTAATGCACCGGTTGCCCCTGAGCCGGTCATGATGATTTTTCCATGTTCCCCTGCGTTCACGATTTCTTTGATTCTTTTTTCTGCTTGATGTAAAAGTGTGGTGAGGTATTGACCTGAGTAATCATCTGCTGTATGGGTATTGGCGTACGAGGCCATGATGTTCTGAATTTTTTCTTCGATAAGGCAAACACCGCGACCCGATGCAGTATAATCCGCATACAATAGGTGGCGTTCTCCGAATGGTGTCGTGAATACGACAGTATTACCGATGATTTGTCTTCTGATTGTCTCCAGGTCATAGTTCTGCATAGTCTATCCCTTTAGTTCACTGTAATTTATCCTTCTTGTCTCTATAAAGATTATGCTCTCGTTTGCGAGGTTTAGTTCTTTTGAGATATGTTGTTTAGGGGTTTTTATTATATGAGAAAATTTGAATTTCCTTTCTTCCCGTCTTATAAGAATTAGGTCATCAAAATTGTAGATGTCATGAAAGGGAATTTAGTTTTCATGATTTTTTTCGAGTTTGAAGTAAAATTTGAGTGTTGGTAAAAAGTGTTTCCTGTTTTAAGTGGTATTGGTGTTATGTTTATTACGGTAGTATCAGAGTCATTAGAAGGGGAGGGATGGGAAGGGATGAGGGCAATGAGACAGAGGAGAGGAGAATTAGTTTTATGGGATACTTTTTTTTAAAAGAGAGCCCATCATCCCTAGTTTTTTTTTTTGAGAGTGTTTATGATTGTTAACTTGAATTTTTTCAAGCTTCCCCAACAATCAGCAATAACTGTAATGCATAATAGTATTTAAATGTATGTATATATGATATTAAAATATGTAAACATATCAATTAATTATTAATTATTAAATAATTTTATTTACTAATGATTATTGAGGTGTTGTATTAGTTACGGCATTGTTATTCATTTTTATATAGTAATATTTAAAAATGATTATTGGATATGGCTGACAAGATACCTATGGTGCAGCGAACAACTATAAGCCTTTCGGCGGAAGAACTTCAGCAGCTAAGGGCATTGGCAAAAAAAGAACATCGGCCTATTAGCCGTCAGATCGTTTATATGATGGAGTTTTATAATAAAAATTATGGGCAGAACAATCGAAAATAACACAGGTTCATGATTTTCAAATAAATGATATCTTCCACAAACAAAATTGTAAAGGGGATGAAGGCTGATAGTGGTAATAGAAGGAAATTAAAGAAAAAAACCTCAATCCCCTTGCTTTTTTATTAATGGTACTGGATTTTCACGCGTTATTCCACTGAAACCTCCAGTAAAAGAAGTAGTGCATAATAGTATATAAAGTTATTTACATAAATATATATAGTATACTTTCATTATTTAATCTTGCATAATTTTATGCAAATTGAAAACAGCATATTCATGGGGGCGAAAATATTGATAACAAGAACCACAATTAGCCTTTCAATAGACGAGATCGGGCAACTTAAAAAATTAGCTAAAACAGAACATCGACCTCTGAATCGACAAATCATCCACATGATGGAATTTTACGTAAAAAAACATATCGAACAATAGTCTTTAAAATCTCAACAAATGAAAAAAAGAATCGGCACATCCGTCATTTTCTTACATACCCTAATCGCTGATCAACAATAGATCGTTTCCGCTGAAGAGCACTTTTTATCTCTACGTCAATGTCTCTTGTGTCAATACTTACCCAATGAATGCCATCATGTTCAAACAGTTCATGAAGCGGGAACCGTCCGTCCCATGGCTCCCATGCTTTCTGCAGTGTCATCCCGCTAATCGTTCGAATGTTGGTTGCACCAGCTTGCCCCATCGCATCAGCAAAAGAAATCAACCGATCAGCTGGTATAGCAACACCAACGGTCTGCAAGAACGAACCAAGTGGTGTAACCCTCTTTGGGATTTCCATGATATCTGAGACTGGTTTTACTCGAATAACTCTAAACAAAGGAGACGGCTCAAGATTCATATTACGTTCCTCATAGATAACCAACCATTGATGAGTTTTTGAAGGAAAAATTTTTACAGGCTCTCCCATGGTCTCCTTCGTGAAATACTGGTAATACCCATCAAGCACCTGTATCTTCCCTGAATTGGTTCCTTTCGGAAGAGCGCGTGAGGTGATCTCCATTTCCTCTGCAAGTAACCGGGCAAACTCTTTTGGTGAGACACGCCCGCCTGTTTCTACATAAATCTCCTGTGGCGAAAAACACCCCTGTTGATCCCACGCGCAGACATCAAGGGTGGCTAACTCCGCGATCTCACGGGCTTGTACATCAAGAAACTCCCGTGCAATGGTAATGAAACTAAACTTATGCCAATGGCCAGCAAGAGGAACCCGATGTCTTTCTGCCAGATCTGTTAGATTTTTACGCGCACGTTCCCCACCAGTCGCTCGTACAAGGTCTGATGTTGAGAACAAATATTCCTGTACCATGGTATTGTCACTATTAAACGGTAGAACCGCTATCGTATGTGCCAGAAGGGGATCGACTTCTTCAATTGATTTTGCATACAGTGCGCCAAACACCGGCTCTTCAGAGGGAACCTTTACCCATGTTGCTGCATCAACAAGCTTATCCATGACCATTTCAAACGCTGCAAGACCAAGGATATTACCTGCGCAGATATGACCAATCACCTCTGGTTCATAATTAGAATGGCTGATATGTGGTTTGCCGTAAGCTTTCACCAGGCCATCGCCACACTTGGCAAACTCCTTAAAATTATTCGGTTGTTGTTTTCCTGCGAGCGGGAGATTATCTTTTTTAAGAATGTCAAAAAAATAATCAAACCCCCATAATTCAATCATTTCAATGGAAAACCCAGTCACAGTCGGTAAAACATCTCGAGCTGTTTTTCTCCCATGATACGCAGGATTCCGCCACAATGCGTTGACTGTGTCGATTGCATCAAGAACCTCGGGGATGTCATGTGAACGGAGACATTCCTGACGTGATTGTTTTATCCTTTCAATGATTTTCTCTAAAATTTCAACGGTGAAAACCGGTTTCCTAAGAGTAATGCCACCACCGATATCCTCAGAGGTAAACAATAGATCATGATCAAACCGTATCGCAGGATCCCAGAAATGACATTCAATAGTGTGTCCCATAGAGTTAACCCTTTTAAAAAACAACAGGGATTTTACTTGCTGTGTTTACGAGCTCCTGAGCTGCCTTGGCCTGATCCAGGATCACCCGAGAATCACCATCAACAGTGAACATCCCTCTGATTAACCCTCGGATGGGATCCAGTTCCTTCTGAATGACCTTCTTCCAGTTCGAATACGGACCTTTGAAAACAAACTTTGCTTGTTTTTCTCCTTTCACCAAATACGCATCCCTGCATTTTCCATGCCATAGGTCAATGTAAAATACGGTTTCTATTTTCAGTTCCTCATCTGGGGTGATCACAAACAGGAAATCACCTTCCCAATCCTTCGCGACTTCCTGGTATGCTGTACTCTTGTTCAGTTCTTCTTTAAAGATTTTAATCCATTCATCCGACGGGAAACGCACTATGTTCATCACCATCCTGTTTCATCAACTCAGCCATCACCGCTGCACACCCTCGTCCTTCAACGCCAGGCAGACGGGTGACCTCAACATCCAGCACAGGTCCTTCTCGATGACAAATCGGACACTGCTCTAATATTTTTACCCGATCACCAGTGATAATAAACCCAGGGTAACTATCAGGCAGAGGGTCAATGAATGCAAAACGCCCAACTTGATCGTACCCAAGTTGGTTCAAATCCTCATCAAGGACAAATGGAACAATTACTGGGGGGATATGCTTGTAATGTCCTTCGCAGCTGAGAAACACCGAACTGCACTCTGACATCGCGTAGACATCATGATAGCGGTCTTGGGGAATCCCAAGTATCTCCTGTACCTTTTCCCTAAATGTTTCCTCCGGGAGGCGTTTGTTCTCCTCTGCCTTCCATCCACCACCAGTAAGGATCTGGCTTTCCGGTAAGTGCACGGTTTTTCCTTCTTTTTTCATTCGTTCCATAATGCGGTCAAGCCAAAAGGGCGGGCCAGCGATATTCGCCCTTTTACCCGTTTTCTCGATATGGTCTAATAAATGAATAATCCGTAAGTCAGATGTTCGCTGTACCAACGGACTGATTGTCGATAACGCTTTTGCTTTTATTTTCTCTGAAATACCGATGGTTTCATCCCGTTGCATCCTAAGAAATTGTGTAGTGATCTTCATATCTAATGCTACATGGATATTTGCTGGGTCGTATAGATCATAGGCGATACCAAAAAGACTTGCGATAGTCAGGTTTGTCTGCCGAGGGTCAGGGATGAGAAGGATGACTTGGTCATGAGGATTGTAATCCATCAGCTCGATGACTGATTTCATCGCACTGTATCTCACTCGGTTCCATGAGCGGGTATCACGAGGAATGAAACTGAAACGACCGCCGGTGCCGCTTGTAAACATAATGCTGGTGCCTTTTTTATTAAACTCCTCGATAATCTCATCATGAGACGGGTTATCTGTTTTAAAAATCGGCTTGGGGAGAGACCCTGTAAAAATTGTTTTCAACCAGTGTAAAAATCCTTTCCCTTCCGGGTAATCCTTAAAAAAAGCATCAGGGAGCAACGGTATTTTATTCAAATCCTTTCTCGATGAAATCATATCGGGAGTGACGCCGTTGACCTCACAGACACGATGGTACAGGAAGTTGTTTTCAAAATGATGTTTAAAGGTATGGCGAATAGCGGGAAGTAAGTACTCTTGTGCATTTTTATACTTTAGAAAGAACGTTGTTGGCGAATGCAATGCAGTATCAACAGGTGTCCATTCCTCTTTTGGTGGTATTAATTTTT
>CAZGIV010000007.1:0-24828 GCA_964526175.1 uncultured Thermoplasmatales archaeon
ACAGCGAGCATCATGAGTGTTTTTATTCGAAGTTTCATTGAGTACCTTCTTGTTTAATTCTCTTTTTCGTCTTCATACTTTTTCATATCGTGGTTTTTGGTTCAATTGTCTGCATAAATCATTGATTTCTTTTTTCAATTCAATCATTTTAAGTTCTCGATCAACAGTTACTCTCTTGTACCTCTCAAGCGCCTCGATTTTTTCTTTTAAATTTTTTTCAGCTTTCTTACGTTCGGTGATGTCTTTTGTTATAGCTACGAATGAAAGTGGATTGCCAGAGGCATCTCTGATTAGACACGCTGAAAGTTCTACTGGAAACTCCCGACCATCTTTAGTTAGTAAGGTGTATTCTACATTCTTTACCGATTCCGACTTAAGGGTTTCCTTTAAACCTTCTTTTGCCCTTTCGAGGTCTTTCGGTGAAAATAATTCTAAGGCATTTTTACCGATTAATTCCTTTTTATTAAAACCATGTATCATTGATGTTGCTTGGTTACATTCGATGATGTTTCCATTTAAATCAGTAACAGTGATTGCGTCAGGAGATGAATCAAGTATTCGCTTTAGTTTTTCTTCACTTTCAATGACTTCTTTTTCTGCATTCTTACGTTCGGTGATATCGGTGGCTGTTCCAATCCATCTGATGGGACGCCCGTCCGGTGCCCTTGCTACGGCGCCCCGTGCTATCCACCACCGGCAGGCTCCATCTTTCGTTCGAACACGATATTCGATAGCATAGGGCACGCGTCCGTCCAGGCATGCCTGTACTGCAGCCGCCACGCGCTTCTTGTCCTCCGGATGAACCAAGTCCGTCCAAGCGTCAAATGTTCTCGGGAACTCGCCTGGACCATAGCCGAGCATCTCATCAATTTTTCCAAACCACTGAACGCTATGTTGCATGTCCCATTCGTACACCGCATCGTTTGAGGTCTCGGCGGCAATGCGAAAGCGTTCTTCTGTCTCGCGCAGTCTCTCCTCCATCCGCTTGCGCTCAGTGATGTCTTTTATTATGCCCATCGTCCCTATTGGGTTATCTTTATCATCTTTGATAATAAAAGCAGATAAAATGGCAGGAAATTTTTCCTTATTTTTTCTAATGTTTATTACTTCACCACCCCATTTTTCTCTTACAGCTAAATCCTGCATAACATTTTTAGCAACCGTTGGGTCGGCATCGAGTTCAGCTATGTTGAGCTTCAAGAATTCCTCAGAGGTATATCCAAATGCGCTGATAGCAGCTTCATTTACGTAAGTAATATTTCCCTTCAGGTCAGTAAGCAGAATGCAATCAAAGGCGCTTGTGATCGCATCTGAAAATATCTTGATTTTTTCCTCTGCTTCCTTACGCTTGGTGATATCACGAGATATTGAAAGGATCACGTGTTTCCCTGATTCATCCTTCACAAGTTTCGCTGTGGTTTCATAAATATGATACACACCTGATTTATCCCTTAGACGATATTCAAAACGAGAGCTCGCTCCTGGTTTAAACCTTCCAATGACTAATTGTTTTAACATGGAGGTAATACTTATCTTATCTTCAGGATGTAGTAAAACGAAACTATCTTGTCCAACCAGTTCATCAGGAGTATAACCTAACGATTTAATCGAGGGACTCACATAACGAAAAGTTTTATCCATATTTGTGATAATTATCAGATCATTTGTATTTTCTGTAATCAATCGATACTTTTCTTGGTTCTCTATCAACAACTCTTCTGCTTTCTTCTGCTCAGTAGTGTCTCTTACAATTGTTTGGATAGTTTTGTTTCCGTTGGGATGTAAAACAGGAACATAAATATTGTGAAAATACCTTCCTGCTCTTTCGTCCTCGGATTCTTGATTTTTCATTTCTTTAAGTGCTGTTCTGGCGATTTTTGCGCGTTCTTCCGCTATTTCTCTTGGAAAGATATCATAAACATTTTTACCAATTAATTTCTCAGATGGAGCCCCCATGCTTTTTGCCATCATCGAGTTCATCGCGAGGATATTTCCTTTATCATCAGTTTCAATGATTAATTCAGGAGACGAATCGAATAATATTCTATATTTTTCCTCAGATTCTATTAATATTTGCTTCATTTTCTTTTGCTCAGTAATGTTGTGCGCTATCCCAGAAATAGCGTCGGGCTTTCCATTACGAAATACTACTTCTGCAGTTGTTTCCACGTCGATAAACGTTCCATTCTTCGTCTTCAGTCGATATTCTACCGGTTCTTTTTGACGACCATTTTTTTTAATCTCGTTAAGCGTTTTCATTGCTTTCCATATTTGCCCGCTATCAAGTAATGCAGAAAAATTGATTGAACTTAACTCTTCTTTGCTATAACCAAATAGTTTTAATGCCGTTGGATTCGCATCAATGAAATTTCCTTTGAAATCATGGAGGTATATTAATTCAAATGAACTATTAAATAACGCTCGATATCGTTCCTCGTTCTCCTTTAGAGTCGGAGTGCTTTTTTCATTTTCTATGGTAGAACCAGATGCGTCTTTATCTGTCGTTTTCGTTGTCACATAATTCAGAGCAAAATCAGTGCTTTTCTCGGACAATTTTTCCGATGACATCTCGTCTTTTAAATCTGTATTTTCCGTATCGTAAGTTGACTGAATGGGGAGCGTAAATAGAAATATACTCCCTGTACCTTCTATGCTCTCGAACCATATATTTCCACCGTGTAATTTCACAATTCCTTTGGAGAGAGCAAGACTAAGACCCGCTCCACCAAACTTTCTATCATCACCAGAATCTGCCTGATAAAACGCATCAAAAATCATTCCCTGTTTATCCTTTGGTATGCCCTGCCCGTAATCCTGCACTTCAAATAAAACATCTTCCTTTTCTTTTCTGACTTTGATATATACTGTTGAACCATCTGGCGAAAACTTTATCGCGTTGTCTACAAGATTCAATAAAACTTGCTTAATCCGTTCACTATCAATTATCAGATCGGGAAGATATTCTTCTAAATTGACATTAATTTTCATCTCTTTTTTATTCGCAGATGGTTCCATCGTTTTGGTTATTTCTTCTACAAGTACTCTTGGATTTACTTTACGTGGGATAAATTTCATGACCCCTGACTCTAAACTTGCGGCATCAAGAATATTCTGGATCACCTGATCAAGACGGTTTGTGTTACGCAAGATTACCCCAAGACTTTCCCTCTGTTCTTCATTAATTTCACCAAGAGTCTTTTTCATCAGCATCTGTACATATCCTTTTATGGACGTTATTGGAGTGCGTAATTCGTGGGATGTTGTTTTAAGAAAAGTTTTCTTGGTTTCATTTAGTTTTTCCAATTTCACATTCTGCAGCCAAAGATTTTTATTCAATTCATCATAAATTTTATTAATTTCGGTAACATCCTTTAGTACAGATATAGAGTACAGAATCACTCCATCAGCACCTCTAATAGAACTTGCGCTGAGTAACACTCTCCGTTTCTCACCCTGTTTTGTTTCAATAATCATTTCTTCATTATCTATTTCGCTGGTTTCTTTCCATTTGGAGAATAGTGTCTTCAGCTTTTCGTGGGATTCAGGAGCATAAATAGCAGTGAGATGTTTTCCTAGTAATTCCTCTTTGTTATAACCTAGATTCGTAAGCGCTGTTTTGTTTATTTCAAGAATTGTTCCTTCAGGCGAACTCATGCATCCATATATCGGTGCGTTTTCAAAGAAATTTTTAAAACATTCATAATCAAAGTTTTGATCAGAGGTATTATTGTTAGGGGACTTTTTTGTTGAAGGAAAAAGCTTCCCCTGTTTTTCTTCTTCTTTGAGTTCTTGAACTATTTCATAGTTATTCTGCATAAAAACCTCTCTAATATTTTAAAGGGTTTTCTCCTAAAATTGTCGCTTTCACCTCAACGGCACAAAACGGCATCATTTCGTAACCCCTCATTTCCTTTTTCCCACCACAATTCAATTACATAAACATTACAATATAATGTTTTTTTCTTATTTAACTTTAATGGAAGAATCAAAAAGTAAAAACAAAAAAATCATCAGATGATCCTTGTCTGATATACAACCAACAAGTTGGATCGGGACGATATTTTGCTGGACCATAAAAACGATATTTTCAATCCATCTCTTTTGCCTTAGAAATTGCTTCTGGCATCCATCAGATATTGATGGTTGTACTTGCGAGATTTAGGTATTACTCAGACAAGCTCAAATCATACCAATAAAAGATAACAACAACACAAAATCAATATTCTGAATTCTGAACGGAAAAAAATCGTTTTACTGTTCCAACATAGTACGTACTCTGTTCAACAAATCATCCACATCAAAGGGTTTGGTGATATAATCTCTAACTTTCAAATCATTTAAAATCTGTTTTCCCTGTTCCTTAAAATTTGCAACGGTAAAAAACGCAATCTTGATATCCTTCAAACCAGGATCCTTATCCGCTCTGATCGTTTCGCATACTTCTCTTCCGCTCATCCCTGGCATAAACATGTCAAGCAAAACAAGATCGGGTCTCTCGTCACCTTTTAAGCTCCGTAATTTATCCAGTGCCTCTTTCCCATTGAAAGCGATAATGGTAGTATACCCTTCAGATTTCAGAATTTTTTCAACCAGCTCCACCGTATCCCTTGTATCATCAACAATCATAATTTTTTTTACCATTTTTCATCACCCAGCACTCTATCTACAAGCATTGAAATGTCGTTTATGGTCTGTTTATCAAGAGATTCTATTTTTCCAATAAAAAAACCCTGGGCCCCATTTGATTTAATCAAAGAAGCAGTATCTTGAACAAAGAGTGGCATCTCAAATTTTTCAACATTCTTTACCGCAGAAACGTTATCTACAATAACGCATTTTATATCTTTTTCCTTAAGTATCCTGTCCAATGAGCTTTTGATATCACTTGGATTATTTTTCACTGTAACACAGTTTTTAGCGTTGCAATCTCCACCTGACGCATCTAAAAATTGAAAGCCAGACGTATCTATGCCGTACAAATCGAAAACATCAACTATCTTTTTGTACGGTTCTTCCAGGGTTAAATAACAAATACCCCGTATATTTTTGACAAGATCCACTAGCTTGATTTCATATTTGTCCTTGGACGTGATTAAAAATGCTTGGCCAAAATCTGAAAGATTCTTAATAAGCGTTTTCAGTTTGTAGAGTCCAATCACGAGGAAGAAAATGAAGGCAATGGTGAATAATTCAGGGGCAATCGTTTGAGGTAAAATGAAAAATAATTCAGATATCTTAAATGTTTCTAATAAAACAAATGCTATCATGCCCATTAAAAGAAATCCAAAGCCTTGTCGTATCGCTGATTTGGTCCTTTTCATTATGGCAAATACTATTCCAATGGTAAAGAGACCAAAACAGAATCCGATTATGTTCAATATCCCAGATATTGTTAGGGAATCCATATTCATTATCTACCAGCGGTTTTAATAAATTTTTGGAGATCTTTCACAGAAACAGTGAGAACCTCGCTCGTAGCTGGTTTGCGATCCAACATTTTTCTCACGCTGTCTCGGACAGCTTCAGACCTATTTGGATAGGTGCCCTGTTGTATCAAAACATCAATTCTATCCAACATATTTTTTGTCAATCTTATTTGAAGTGTTTCCATTTTTTATCACATCCATTTTCTTTTTTTGATTTATTTTCGTGCTGTTTAAAACATTACAACACAATTACGTATAAGCGTGCACGTTTTATAAAATTATCTCTTTCAAAAAATCCGGGTTTTTCGTTGATAAAAAATCAATTCAATTTCTGTAATTCAATAAACTTCTTCAAATCTTCTTCAGTAACCTTTAATTTTGAAATCCGTCTATGCTCATAAAACAGTCCACCGACCGTAATAATCAATGCTCCGGCCATGATAAACTCAATCAACATTTGCTGATTCGCTGACACCTCAACGACACTTAATGATTTACTCGCTTCCGCATATTGAGTCCCATCAAGCGAGGTAACATTTGCTTTCAAGAGATAGACCCCGCCTTTAATGGTTTCTGGTAAATGTATCTCCTCGGAAAAAGAACTTAACGTCTCTATTGCCACAGTTTTGCTTTGCACAAGGACATTGGTACCTTCTAAATCAGTGACTTCGTAGGTGACCTTCACATCAATCCTGCCTGATGCTTTTGAGTTCCTGATCTCCGTAATAATATGGAACGATTGACCTGGTCGAAATGTATCGCCCTCTACAACAGACATAGAGATCGCAAGTGATGCGCTAGATTCTGAAATGACCGTTGCTACACACAGGATAAAAAAAAGAAAATATACGACAAACAAGCATAGGTAAATCTTTCCCGATCTTCTTGTGCATCCTTGGTGCAATCCCATATTCACCATCCAATATACAATAATGAAATAATAAGATATTGTTTAAATTTTTGGATTGAGCAATCTTTTTCTTAAAACAAAACTTTTGCACTTTTTCTAAAGAAACGATGTGGCTTATTTAAGGAATAGATAGCAAATATATTTATGCGGAAGAAGATACCTATACATAGCAAATATTTAAATATTACTTTTTATTGCTATGTATTTATGAAAGGAGATAAACGCGAAAGAATCATACGAATTCTCCTTAACAATCCTGATGGCAGGCTTACGGCATACCGTGTTCATCTTGAAGCCGAATGTTCACAACCATGGGCACTTTCCTATCTTAAAAAACTGGAAAAGATGACTTTTCTTAAAAAGACCAAAGTCAACGATGTCTATGGGCTTTTTGAATACTGGTTAAAGATCCGCTCTGCCCCTCAGTGTGCAGAGTATCATCTTAAAAGTGATCCCCTCAAAACCATTCGAAATAGTGGTCTGAGTTATGCACTTACCACCTATCAAGCTGAAAATCTACTTCACGGGCATCTTTTCCCCACCCGCACAGATTTTTACATTCTTCCTGACGAACTAAAACTATGGCATAATCATCTCATCAGCAATGGACTGGTCGGAACGGGAAACACCCGTGTCATGATTGCTGATCCTGCAATTGTCAATAAACAGACCATCAATCATAAAGGATATACTCTTGTCTCCAGATCACAACTTATCTGCGATCTTCTCATGGAAGGAGGCGTAGCTATGGAAGCTGCAACTATGCTTATCTCGGAGTGGTATTCTGAGATATTATAGCGATCAAATCACCAGCATCTCAGAAAACTATCTTGCCACTCTCATGAAAGCAATTAATAATCGCATTTGTCTTCTTGGAGGTTGGGCTGTATATTATAGCGTTAACAACTCTTTTTTTAAGAAGAAAAATCGTCCATATCTTGGTTCACATGATATTGATTTTGGAATGTATATCGAACCAATGATGAGTAAAACCAAACTTACTTCATCAACGCTATTTAAAATGATACATCTCCTTGAATCAGAGGATTTTCATGTAGATGGAATAAGATATCGAAAAGATATTACCTCAGTTGCAAAAGATGAAAAAGAATCGTTTCCACTTTATATTGACATCATCGTCAATTCATATCCACCAAGCTATTCAGACATTATCCCTCAATACTTCTTCGAGGAACCACTTCTTGAAGAAATCTATCGTAATTCCCAGAATCAGGTAGAAATACCTCAGATTAGTCATCATTTATTTATGCCAATACCAGAAATACTTTCTGCAATCAAGATACAATGTATCTCCGGCAGAGATATTCATCACAAACGTGTGAAAGATCTCTGTGATCTTTATAGTCTACTTTTTTATTCACCAAAATCTTTTAAGAGCACTGTTGAAGGATTGAAAAAATATATTGCACCTGATACTGTACGACAAGTAAAAGGTATCATTGATGAAAAACTAATGAGAGAAAGTGAGGAAATAATCGGAGAACCACCTGGTTCAATGAACACCGTTATCAGCAATCTGTTTAATGAATTTGATATCTAGCAACATTAAACCCTTTGGGGGCGAATGAGGCTGAGGTAGCGGTGAAGTGAGTCTCACCTCGAACAGGGGAAAACCAAGCAACGAGTTTGGTAATGCTAAATGACGAGTTTGTAAACGATAAAAGCGCGACAAAGACCAGAAAGGTCTCTTCACTAAAACAATCTTTCTTGATAGGTTTTTACGACACGGTGACGAAGAGATGTATTTCTCGGTATGCATTCGTGATCTTTTCTGCGATACTGTCCTTGTAGTCTATATTATAAAGAGGTGAGTCTGTCGGGGTGGTAAATAAGAGGAACGCAAGCTTTAGGCATTCTCCTGTCTGGCTGATGTTGAAGGTATAGTTGTATTCAAATTGTAGTTCCCATGCTGCTTCGATATCAACCGCGGTATGATTGAGCATGACCGTAACGCTGTCCATGAACCATGCATGGTTGTACACGGTTTCGTTATTTTGCGTTGTGTTGTCATACACCATAGTTTGATTGATGAGCCACACCTCAACTGTGTAGGTGATTGGTCGGTATTCATGGTTGACGATGCTGATGATGACCGATGCTTCTTCCCCCATTGTGAGATTTTTTGGATAGTCATCTGCTCGTCGTTCGGTGTTCAGCAGGTAGAACTCTGTGAATTTCTTACCTGTTTTCGGAGCAATAATAACATACATAAGAGCTGCAATCGCAACAAGGATCGCTATGCCAAGGATGATGGTAAGCAATCGATCAATTCTGTTTTCTGCTTTTGGCATCGATATCGTCAACGATATCGTGAGTCTCTCCGAAGGATTAGTGTTCGTCCATCGATACCATCCAAGCAGGCCTACAATGATGATAAAACCAAACAGCGAGAGTAGAATAGGTTCGAGTCGAATCCCCCATGGAGTAAAATTGAGAATGAGGCCGATGAGTGGAACCACCGCTATAGACAGACCGAAACTAAGAGCGATACGTTCGATACTATCGATGCCTTACTCAGTTTTTTTCATGGGAAACAACACAAAAATAAGAACATAACCTGGGACGAACAGGATAAATGGCAGCCCAAAAAGAACACGAAGGGTTTGATCAACATGAAAAAAACAAGAGGCAGTATGAGAACGCTCACGAGTCAAAGAAGAAGATCGAGAGGATACCGTGTAAATACATGTTTCATGGTGTCATGCTACATTCCAAGAATGTTTATTATCTTTTTTCCAACGATGACAACGAAAAGAATGATGAAGATGTAGATGAAAATGTCTATCCGCTCCTTAAGATTACTTGTGGTGAACACATCAGTGAGTTGACGGGTGATAAGGACACCGATGAAGATGAGGATAAAAAACACCTCCAAATCAGTGTCACCGGTGATGAAGAAGGCGATAAGAATCCATGCTGCCACGACAAGGGCGATCTTCTCCGACATTAACATGGTGATCAATCCTCTGGTCTGAGATGAAACGCGGTCTTTTTCCCTGCAATTATCACGTCGTTTATCCTGATTTTTTGTTTTGATGATCGGGTGAGTGCAATAAGTGCTGCGCTACAGGTCGGGCAGGGGTATTGTCTGCAGAGGAGAATATTATTCGGACAGAGGAGAGGTTTTTCAACGGTGAGCTGCCATTCTTTTTCGTTCTGGGTAAAAGAGATGGATTTGAGAAGGTTCATACCAAGAAATGTTTGTAGTTTTTCTTCAATGGCATCAAGATCGGTATTGGCGAAATCCGCTTCTTTTTCAAGTTCCTGGAGCATTGAATACCCTGAAGGTTGGAGTACAATACCAAGGCTTTCTCCACCCTGTCCCGTTGAGAAAACAAAATCATCATCGAGAGACTCAGGGATTTTTCTTTGGGTGTTATTAAGGGGAATGAAGACACGCTCTTCAGTAAGGATCTTCGAGGTTGGGAGAAAGATGGCATTTCCTGTGAGATTGAGTGCTTGAGTTATGGTGGTAACCGCATGAAGATTTCCTTGGATTTGTGTTTCGCTAATTCTCTGAGGAATGCTTTTTTCTGTGATCATAGCGATGGTGAACAGACCAATAAGAAGTGAAGTAAACCCGATTTTGAGGGAGAGTTGATCATTATGAATGAAGTAATTGAGGAAAAAAATACTCCCGAGTGTAATGAGGAGGATACCGATGATTTTTGCTCGGATATGTGGTTGTTGTAATGAAAAAGATAGCGTCATAGGATATCTGTCTCAAATTGGTGGTATGGATATCATCCAAAAGGATTTAAATGATTTCATTGTTTTCGGAGCTTATGTGGCGGGGAGTTTCTGTCATCTGTCTGTGTATTATTTTGTTGTCGTCAGGTGTTTCTGCAGTGATTCCTCCGCATGAGAATTTCGATACCGCTACCGAGGATCTGATCGCGATTATTTCCTTTTTTGATGATGCAAAGATGCTCTGTGAAGATGCCTTAGGGTTTTCGCTGGAAGGGAATTGTACGATTATGTTTAGCGAGCCTCTCACGATACGATGCGCCCAGGAACCAATGCGTCTTTCGGTTCAAAAGGGAAATGAACTCACACAAAAACTGTTGTATTCTTCAGATAGTATTGAAAAACTACAGGACGAGGCTGGGAGTTATCAGTATCTGAAAGATTTTTTGGTGCCTTTGAAAGAACTCGGTGGTAATATTTCTTTGTTTGTAAATATCCATAGAAATCTGGTAAATAATCTTACGAAGGTTGTCGATGGTGTGGTCAATAGGACAAATACAATGGATACACTATCTTTTCTTGTCAATGCGCAGTCGTTGGTTCATAGCCTCTCAGGTACACTTCAATATATCGAGACAAATCTTGGGGCGTTTACAGAAGGTTTTTCTGTTGATACGCTCCGTGGATTAGTTGCAGATGCACAACAAATGGTTATCATTTATAATGGATATATTACGACGTTGTTGACGATGGTGGAGAGTGAAAAACCATATCTTTCAGTATATGTCGATGATACGACCGTGTATCTTGGTGAGTATGTTCAGCTATATGGAGTGTTTCTTGCGCAGCGTCAGTTTATTGTGAACCAGTCTATCGATATTCTTTGGGATGGACAAAAAATAAACACGACAGTGACTCGTACTACGGGTGTCTTCAATAGTGCGATACCAGTGTTGTTGACGACTACACCCGGGGTGCATACGATCATAGTTTCTACAGTGTATAATCATACAGTGATTTTTTCAAGGAATGTAACGGTGATGGTTCTGAAAATCCCAACCTGCATTACTCTTGTTGTTCAGAAAACTCATTACTATCTGAATGAATCGATACTGTTTTCTGGCAGGCTTGTGGACTATAAAGACCGTGGTCTTTCTGCACCCATACTCTTACGATTCGCTGAGGAGAATATTTCACTATATTCTGATGGCCAGGGGAATTTCAGTTACCTGTGCGCAAAAAAGTTACCATTTGGACGATATGCTGCATATGTTGCCTTTACCCCAGAGAATATCTACCTCGGGTGTGTGTCGGAAAAGATTGATATCAGTATCGATACAACAACGATCTTAGCATTTTCTTTATCCAAAACGAATCTTTCCATCGGAGATGAACTCCAGTGTACAGGACGGTTAACAAGCAAGATCGATGGGTCAGCGTTGGAGAATAAAACAATAGGTGTTTTCATCAATACTAACAAAATAGGTTTTGCGATGACCAATACGACCGGGTATTATCGTTTCACCTATGGAACACAGGCTCTGAAAGAAGGCAGCATCTATCAAATGTATGCGATGTTTGATTCCACCGATACGCAATGGAGAAGCTCGACATCTGAGAAAATCACCGTTAGGATTTTTTCAGTACAAAACATTGAGGGATTTCCAGTCCAGAATGTTAAGGGATTTCCCGTCTTGAATGTCGCATTCGCGATAATCGTCGCTCTTAGTATGTCGCTTGTTCTTTTTTGGCTCAGAAAAAAACAAACACCTACTCCTAAGAAAAAAGGTAATATCCCCAACCCGTCCCCCCCAGTTCCGTTGCTTCAAGAAGTAACAAAAACACCGATGAACGTACAAGAGTTCCTCACGGATACATCGACGAAGGGGAAGGATGCGTTCAAAACCGCGGTGATCTCCCGGTATCGATCATTGTTAACGTTTTTGTCTACGAAGGGGATGGTGTTGTTGCCGAGTTATACGCATCTTGACATCCGCAGGACCATGCTTTCGGAAGGTTTCCCAAACACAGAAACCGAGATAGTGACAGAGACATTTGAACGTGCATTGTATTCACCGTATCCTCTGAGTGAACAAGAGGTGACCGTGTTTGACCATCATATACAAAGATTGTTACAAAAACTGGAGATGACGTGATGGATTCAACCATGAAGCGGGTCTATCAACTCCTGGTCCTCGGGGGAATAGGGGTGCTTCTTTTTGTCCTTGCGTTAGCAACACCCATGGTTCAAAATACTTCGGAGTTCAGCATGTATAACGCGGGGTGGAATGGATGCAGCGCTATTGCGGTAAAAACTTATGCTGAAGGAAAATTTCAGCCGACGTTCACCGTTGATGCAAACGAGTTAACTCTATCTCCGAAATCATTTGTCGAATATCCTCTTGATCCAAAGAACGCAACGATTATTATTATTGGTCCTCGCTCTGAGTTTTCTTTACGTGAAGCAGACTATCTCCAAAGTTTTCTCAAAAAGGGTGGCATGGTGTTGCTCGCTGATGATTTTGGTACGGGGAATGATCTGCTCGTAAAACTGAATGCGACAGCGCGTTTTACTGGTGATCTTCTCCTTGATTTATCGTTTGAAAAAAAACCGAGTTTTGTCACGATTTTTGATTTTCCATCACCTATTCATCCTATTCTGAGGAACGTGTCTCATCTCCTGCTGAATTATGCGACGAGTATCTCCCCTGGGAGTAACACGACGGTGCTTGCGGTTTCTACACAGCTGAGTTGGCGTGATACAAACCTAAATGGAAATGAGGATGCAGGGGAGGCGAATGGCCCGTTTCCCGTGCTTGCTCTTGAACGATACGGCAACGGAACGATTGTCCTGCTTTCTGATCCTTCTGTTCTTATCAACTCGATGAAAAACCAGTTGGATAACGCAGTATTTCGCGAAAATCTACTCCAATATCTCTTGTTGGACAGAGATACCGTGATCATCGATGAGAGTCATCGGGATGATCCTTTGCTATTACATATCTTTTATACGATACCGTCCAACCTAGGAACGATGGAGAAGGTCGCTATAGTTTTATTAGTGATTGGTGCATTCCTACTTGGATTTACGAAAATACCATCGTATATAGTACAGAAAGTTTTTCAGCTGATCGTTAAAGAGAAGAAACCAGCGGAGAAGACATCTGCTGAGAAAATGATTGAGGAATTGCTTACAAGACATCCCTCTTGGAGTGGGAAGAAACTCAAGGGTCTTGTGCGGGAGTTGAAAGAATGAATATAGGCCAATCATCTGATATGGATTTTAAAGCCGTGCGGAACACCTGTGAACAGATAAAATCTGAGGTAGGGAAGGTTGTCGTCGGCTATGAGGATGTCGTGGATGATTTACTCGTGTGTTTGATCACCCAGAACCATATGCTTATGCTGGGTATCCCTGGTATTGCAAAAACGACTCTTGCCAAGACGTTTTCTTCTGTCACGGGTCTGTCGTGTAGCAGGGTGCAGTTTACCCAGGATCTGTTGCCTTCTGATATTATCGGGCATCATTATTTTGATCAGAAAACCAGCTCGTTTCAGTTACGATTAGGGCCGATTTTTACTGAGATCATGCTTGCCGATGAGATTAACCGCTCTCCGCCGAAGACACAATCCGCGTTGATTGAGTCCATGCAGGAAAAACAGGTGACGATCGAGGGAACGACTCTTCCTCTCCCCAGCCCGTTTTTAGTGATTGCGACGAAGAATCCTATCGAAACCGAGGGCGTGTATCCGCTTCCGGAGGCGCAGCTGGACCGGTTTCTGTATCGGGTGTCTATGGATTATCTTAAGCCTGAGTTGGAACTGGAGATGCTGCGACGCAAAAACGAGAACACTTCAAACTCGGTGATGGTGGTTGGCAGAGACGCGGTAAAGAACCTTATCGGATTGCATCATAAGATTTACACTGATAAAAGCATCCTTAACTATATTTTGAGTATCCTTGATGAGACGAGACATACAGATAAGGTGGTGCTCGGTGGGAGTCCTCGTGCTGGTGAACATCTTCTGTACGCCTCCAAAGCATATGCGCTGATCCATGGGAAGGAGTATGTGATCCCTGATGATGTAAAAGCGGTGGTGCCAAAAGTTCTCGGACATCGTCTGCTGCTGTCTGCTGAGTCTGAGCTTGAGGGATTGTCCACCGAGAAGGTTATTGATGATATTTTACGTGCAGTGGAAGTCCCAGATATCGTAGAGTCCGTAGTACTCACAAGCTAGGACACATTTTTTTCCTTTATTTCTTACTCATCAACAGTGGTGTACCGCAGATGAGAGTAAGTAGCCCAAGGAGTATGATTTGCTGCTGCGTGGATTCCACAAGAAGAATAAGTGAATCCGGGAAGATAAGGACGATAAGGATGAATACTCCTGAGATAAGGAAGACTAGGACTCCTGCGATGAGGAGCGGTCTGGACCCTCCGACCTTAAAAACAAGCTCAGTATGATCAAGCTGGAGGATGATCTGGAGAAGCAGAAAGCTGGGGATAATAAAAAACACTAGCTCAAGAATCAACAGGAGACTTTCGTTGATCGTAAATATGCGGAGTTGCAGCAAAGCGATGAGATAGAACAGGAACATGCCTGTTAACCCAAGATATTTTTTCCTGCGTAAGAGTCCGATGAAGAGGACGATAAAAGGGATGATCGCAAGGACGATGTTTTGGATGGAGAGTTCAATTTGAAGTAAAAGGACGACGAACAGGTAACTGAGAATAACATACAGGAGGTGTGTCTGTATCTTCATAGGTGTTTCCCTCGAACGTGCTCAAGGATGTTTCTTCCATCCATCTGAGGAGTGAGCTCCACGATGTCGATTTTCATTTTTTTAAGTTTAAGGATGAGTTTTTCTCGCATGGTATGAAGCTCATAGAGTTTTTCCAGCTGTTCAGTGGTGAGGCGTGTTTTGTCAAGATAATAGGCTGGTGTGAACGACGTGAGAAGCCAGATGATGAAATGTTTCGAATGCGCGAGATGCAATGTCTGGTACAGGGAGGTGAGATCGGTTTCTAAATCGGTGATGACGATGAGATGTTTCTTTGTAGTCTTATTAAGAAGGAGATGATGAACAGCTTCGTAGATACCGCTGGCTTGTGCAGGATGGTTTATCGTTCGTTTTCCCTTGGCAAGGAAAGGGAAGACGGTGGAGAGGAACTGTTGGTGTTCTTCTCTGTCGTGTACCGTATTTTCCGATGTCTCCAGGGATGGTTCTAAAGAGTACTCTTTTGTGTGAATCTGTTCAGGGATGTTGGTGAGTGATTCAAAAAATTTCGTATAGTTATTTGTCGGTTCGATCGTGGTCAGTGTTTTGAATTCGTCGTAGGCTACAAGGCCGACGGGGTGACGTAGTGATTGCAGGATCTTTGTAAGATGAATAGCTATGGTGGTGGCATGTTCAACTTTTGAGCTCTTTCCGCTGGTTCGTCTCATGCTTCGTGAGCAGTCGAGGAGGATGGTGGTTTCGATCATGTCTTGTTTTTGGAAGAGTTTTGTCATGTGTTTCTGTAGTCGTGAGGTTGATTTCCAGTCGATGTCTTTAAGTCTGTCCCCTGGTTCATAGGGGCGTATGCCATCCATTTCGTAGAGGGTCTCAAGTCCTCCTAAGACCGGGGTGGATAGTTCGATGTGTTCGCGGTTGCTAACGCGTTTTGCCTTCTGGATTTCTTTTGGGTCGCTATGGACTATGACCGTGGAGGGCTGTTGTTGTGTTGTTTTTAAAAGGTACAAGCCCCAGGGATCACTGAATTCAAGACCTACATCGGTGAACTGCTGCTGTCCTCTGTTCAAAAATTGGATCTGGTACTCAAGGGTGATTTCTTCATCATGTTTTACGAGATGGTGGGTCGTATTTTGTCCTTTGAGTAGCTCTGCGTTCAATGGTAGTTCATCGGTGATGGTGAGATAGGAAAGCGGTCCTGTGTTTTTTACTGTGGTTTTTATGTTGATGGGATGATGGGAAAAAACGAGGGGTTCCATTATTTTTCTCTGTATGACCAGCTGATCAGGGTTTGGTTTGAAGTGTGCTTTGGTGTAGACCAGAAAAACGATGAGTAGCATTGCGGTGAACGCGGGAAGAAGCGTGGTGAAGAGAAAGCTTGTTATGAAGAGGAGAATGGAAAGAAAAAGCAGGGTTTTTGCATACTGTGTGTAGTGCGGCCGTAACATGGTGTCAGCTGTTCGATAGAGCGTATTTGCTTTTTAAACCTGTGTTTTTTTCAACGAGGCAGGTGAGGAGGTAATCGGTTGTACTCAGAGAACAATTCAGAGGCAGGGCCTGTCCGATATTTTCTTTATATTCGGACGGTGAATCGATAGCGTATACATAAAAATAAAAGGGAAATTATGAAAATATCTCAGCATCCTTTGGTAATCTTTATTATTTTAAAGATCTGTAATGGAATGTCTTTGATTTTTTTTAAAAAACCATTATGTTTATAAATAATATTAATATTACTGATGTAATTGTATTGTAATGTATTTGTGTTGCTGAAATGCAGCATGAGTGGGGATGATGTAACCGATTACATACTACCCGAAAAACACTAGGATGGATACTCAAACTGAGATGAGATGAGATGAGTGGTGAGGAAGGGATACTCCGAGAAAAATGTTCTCATGTAGATTGTGGGAGAGAACATCGGGTTTGGCTCCCGGAGACCATCGGTTCTTACGATGATCCGCGAATCCCGAGCAGTACTAGCAGATCAAATGTCTCGTTACATCACTGGTGCCTGCGGTGCGGATGCATACAGAACATCTCTCATGATCGCCCGAAAAAAATGGGGTATTGGATAAATGTTCTCTCAAAGCTAGCGCGGGAATATCATCTCACCGACAGTCAGAGGAGACGACTTATCATTAAAGCATTGCAGTCCAATGAGTTCTTTGAGGACCTGTACGGAACCACAGGTTCTTCACAAAAGGGGGTATTTGTAAAGCTAGTACAAAACTATAGCAATCTCGATAGAAACACGATTGATTCATATATCTTTTAGACTGACTTGACAACCTCCAAGGTTGGGTGATACAAGGCTAAAGGATGGGTAGTGTGAGGAAGGATGAATTTGAGGAGCAGAGAATAAATGGGTAATGGAATGAAACGTACGCTTGTCGTTATCCCCTGTTTCAATGAAGAGGCGACGATCGGCAGTGTCGTCCTGAAAGCGAAACAATATGTTGATGAGGTTGTTGTCGTCGATGATGGGAGCACCGATAAAACCGCAAGGATAGCGGAATACGCGGGTGCAACGGTCCTCAGGCATAATGCGAACAGAGGATACGGGGCTGCATTGAAAAGCGGTTTTGAATACGCGCGAGAGAAAGACTTTGATGTCATGACGATCCTTGATGGAGACGGGCAGCATGACGCAGATCAAATTCAGACGGTGATGATGCCTGTTTCAGATGGGAAAGCAGATATCTGTGTTGGTTCTCGTTTCCTAGATAGTACCGGCAACATGGTTCCGATGTACCGTCATTTTGGTATCGCGGTGTTAACCAAGTTTACCAATGCAGGCTCAGAGAAGGAAAATAAAGTGACCGACGGCCAGAGTGGTTTTCGCTCCTATTCACGAAAAGCCATCGAAAATATTGATCTGAGAGATCCTCAGATGGGTGCGTCTGCTGAAATCCTCTTGCAAGGCCGAAGGATGCATCTCAACTGCGAGGAGGTCCCCATCACCTGCAGTTATGAAGGTGATTGTTCAACGGAAAAACCGGTTGGGCACGGCCTTGGAGTGCTTATTTCCATCTTGAAATATTTTGAAGTAGAACATTCCTTGTTGTTCTTTGGCGTGCCTGGCCTCATCATGTTTATCGCAGGGCTTACCTTAGGCACCTTAGTATATTTAGATTACATGGCATACAAAGTTCTTGCACTAGGTAATGCGTTAATTACCGTAATACTTCTTGTTCTTGGCATGCTCGTAGGGATTACTGGATTGATCTTACATGCAGTGATCAATGCTAATCAAAGACGATAGAACAAAGTTTTTTCCATTTCCTTTCTATTTTGTTGACCAAAATTTTTCTCTAATGGGAGCGCTCTTCCCAGATTTATTGATATTCGTCTCAACACATCTCCCTATATTATACCACGAATGATAAGTTAAACTCGGTTGAAGTTAAAGGATAGATATTTCTATCTGCAGACCTCGAAAAATCAGAAATGACTTCGGCAGATTTTATTTACCGTAACTACAATGGAACAATTTATACTGATACCTATCACTCATTATATTTTGTTGACATTTACCATAGCAAAGATATTAACACATATAATGCATCATTCTTTAGAAATGATACCAAAGCGCTTACTGGAATATCTGTGATAAGAAATTACGCCTTGAAAAATTATTTTATAGTCGAACCTTCTTCTAAAAAACAGATAGGATACACCGGATCAACAGTAACCGAAGGAAACAAATTCAATTTACATATCTTTGATGATGTAAATAAAATCTATGATTGCGAATCTGTCAGCATGTACAAAAAATAGACTCATCATTTATAAACCTGTAATTGACATCAAAAATTCATTAAAGTTTCTTTAGAAAAATAATCACTTGTTTATGTCAGGTTCACCATTGTTCTTCGTTTACGTGGATTTCTTGGATTGCTTTAATCTGAATCTCGTACCATGACCCTCTGGAATCACTTATACACACAGATCGATCATTGACGATTTCAACCGTACCAAACACATATTGGTACGTATTTTTCGGTTTCTGTTTTTTCTCTATGATAATTCGGCAACGTCGTTGCTTGTATTTATCCAAATCCTGTGCGTTCATGAATAATCCTCCTATTGTTATACTCCCCGGTCTTTTTTTACGCCAAGTTGGTGAACCCGTCTATGAACATATGCGTAGTAACCGATGCAAACAATCCAAACAAGAAACCAATAGGGAAGATGCAACGGTCTGACCATTTGTGTTTGGGTGATGGTAAGATGATCCAAGTCAATGAGAACACCAGCCAACCCAAAAGACAAGAGAACAAGAAGTGAGTACTTTCGCATCGAACTATCTGGTCCAAAGAAAACGGCTCTCAGAAAGACGGAGGTTTTGCGATGAACCTGTTTAAGAAATCTATGACGAACTGTTTCATCTGGTCTAGAATCATTCTTCATCTCCATACACCACTATCCTTTATTGAGAGTATAATAGGCAGAGTGGCAGGGGTCGTCTCACCTCTGCACTCCCCCCACATCTTGTTTTGCTACTTCTTCACTCTAACGTTCCAACTTATGGATTCTATTCTTCTGTGAAACCTATTTTTGTTAACGATATCGAGCGATTTCCAGATGTTCTTCTTTCTGCAGTGGTCCAGTTTTTTCGTGTGCAGGCGACTGTTTCATCCAGGAAACCTGTTCTCTTTCCGTAATATCAGGAAACCATTTTTCAACCAACGATACGAATTTTTTTACAGACACGTCATTGTAGGACTCAATCAAATCTTTTTTTAGACCTACTACCGCGTTGCTGACATCCTCATAATGAAAGCCTTCCTTGCCTGTTTCAGTGAACAGCCAATTCTTATTTTTTAATGGTGCGTTCATATTATTCATTTTTTCCCATCCTTCATTAAAACCAATTCCTTGACGTTGTTGATTTTGATCAATGATGTTGCTTGTTCCGTCTCAAAAAGAATATCGTTTTTGTTCATCCGTAAGATTTTTCCTGTGAGGACAAATCCGTCAGATTTCACGAGTTTCACTATCTTGTTTACGAAAAATCTCTCGCGGTCTTTCTCATCTCTACTCATCTCAGATCTCATTCTCTAATGCCAGCACAAAGCATTACGAATACATTACAAATGTAATATTTCCTGCTTTTATAAAACCACCGATTTTTTTCAAATTTTTTCTCTAAACATTACGTAAGATATAAATAATACAAACCTGATTGCACATCACAATAGTAATTGATAAACATTACATAGGATGTTGCGGATGGTGAATGTATGGTAGAGAGAGTTTTATTGAAGAAAATAAGTGGTATAATTATATCGATATCGCTGATAACCCTGATATTGTTCGTTCTGATACCACCTGCTACCGCAGTCATATTATACCCTGGATCACCAGATGATACATCGGTAAGCATAGGAACCATTATCACGTTCAATACCGTCAATCTCACCATAAAGGGTAACGAGAAGATCCCTGTTCACTTTCTTAATTTCACCATTTTCAATTCCGACGTCCAGTCTGTTGCTTGGGTGAACTTTTCTATTTATGGAACCGAAATAAAGGATTATCCAGCGGGAAAATTCACGGTCACTAAAACTACCGAGATCGATAGCAATTGGTACGGATATGGCTACCGAAGCGGAGAGAATGACAGTAATCATGAGAATTACGACTTTGGTTATGGATACGGGTATGGATATGGCGAAGATGCATTAACTGATATTACCATTCTATATGATATAGCCTATATCACCCATAGAACTGGCACCTTTTATGCCAAACTCTTTGTCAATTCATCAACGCACACCTATGCATCTGATGAATCAACAACATTTACGGTAACTAGTGGCGGAGGAGGTAATCCACCATCCAGCCCAACACCAGTCGCAGAAGCAGGCGGTCCCTACTCAGGATATGTCAATGTACTGGTCAGCTTTGACGGGTCTAGAAGCACGGAAGCCGGCGGGTCGATTGCTGGATATCGCTGGGACTGGACCAATGATGGAACCTACGACACGGGTTGGTCTACGAGCGCTACCGCAACCCACGCGTACACCAATGCAGGATTCTATAGTGTAAAGCTTCAAGTCAAAGACAATAGCAACGTCACTGCCACCGATATCGCGACCGTCACTATCACTATACCCCCCGGAATCAAAGCTTCGCAAGATATTTTAGATGCAATCCTGACAAAATATGGCATAAGCCTTACAATCCCCTTCTACGCAAACGATACGAACGGCGACGGCATTGTCGACACTTTCACCGATCCGAACCATATGTTAACAACTGTCCATTTCGTAAACATCAACGGTAAACCATCGTTCCTCATATCTACAAACGGAGACAACATCCCTGAGTTCTTCTGGGATACCACCACCAATACCATAACGCCTGTACACTATGATGTAGGCGTTATTATCGATACCCTGGACAATACGGGTACAAAAACGATAACCATGACCATATCTGTTGAAAAAACAAATTGGACCTACATCGAAGTAACTGATCTCTACCCAGATAACTCTGATCTCATCGTGAAAACAGCTGATGGACGGACGATCTCATCAGAGATGATATGGAGAGAAGACGGTAAGATATTCATCCTAGATGACCCGGTGACCGAATATCAGATTATCTATAGTTACGCGCAAGGACCCCTTTTTGACATCACACTTGATCTCTCACCAGAATCTGTTCAAGTCGGAGGAAGCATCTCTGCGTTTATAACTCTCATCAACGTTGGAGAGCCAGGACTCGTGAACGGCACCGTGAACTATACGCTTTACAAAGGAGTAGAGATTATCTGGTCATCTGAAGAGATTGTCACAGTCTCAAGTCAGAAGACATATACCAAAACAATATTGACCGCCGGATTAAACCCCGGATCCTACATCTATAAAGTGATATACAACTACGCTGGCGGCCAAACTGCAAGCGCGCAAGGAGTATTCACAATCGAAGCAGAACAAACGTTCTGGGAAAATATTCTGCTGTGGGCAGTCATTATCATCATACTCATTGTTATCGTGATAATCGCTGTGTTGTATAAGCTGGGTTATTTATATTTCAGCAAATAGGAGAAATAACCCTTCATCCATCAAACAATCTTGAGATCCTCATAGTTATTTTCGAATCAGTCCTCCCCTGTTGCTATATTTACTTCGTTTGACGCACAACTTTACACCACCAACTTTGGATTAGTCATACGCCTGAGAAGCAAAGATTGCATCGGAGCTGAAAACTCCCGACTAATCAACATCTGCGATCATGCTCAATTGCTTGATTAACATAAGTATATACTGTTTTAAAACAAGTTTCTCCGATGCTGGCTAGAGTTTTTCGATGGCCTTTTATTCATCCAGGTCAATCTGTTTTACCTTCGTTTCACAACGACGAACCGTAAATATAAGATAGATATCCTCTGTATATTCGATATATTTTTGAATAGTATTCTCATCTTCCCTTGGTATTTAGATGATGAAACAGTTTAATTACCTTTTTCTATTAAAAAAAGAAAAGTATAAAAAGAACATTACATATACATTACATTTGTAATTTCTAAAAATTACAAAGAGAGTGCGATGAGGTGATAAAAACCGTAACAATCACCGTTGTTGCGACAACAACCACGACAACGGCAGTTCGATAACTGGCTCCCTAGCAATAATTGGAACAATTGTATCATCATCCCTCCTAATTGCAAAGGAGCTATTATCATCTCATAAAGGAGAACGAACACTGTTTTTAAAGAGAAACAAACACGAGTTTTTCAATAAAATAGACATTACTAATGTAATTTAATTGTAATTTTTTCGTTATGCCATTTTAGTGCAAATGATTTATATAGCATCATTGAGAAATATTGGCGTGGTAGTAAATATCATAGATATGGAAAGGAAGATGAAAAAAATGAAGATGAGGCGAAAGAGAAAAATATTTTCTGCTCTAGGTGGAATAACTGTAGTCATATCTATGGCAGTAAATATCTTTCTTTTTGAACCAATCGTCATGATTGGGACGGCCGATTCCGGTGATATCCCTGATGTATGGGATAATTCAACAACGTTGAATGTAACCGCCCCGCATGTTGCTCCGAGACTCCTTTGGTATGATAATCAATCTGGGACTTGGGTCTCCAGACTCAACGCACAGAATGATGTGAACGATAGTTCGGAATATAGATTTATTATTGTCAACATAAGTAGTGATCAGGGCGGGGATATTCAATTCGTCAATATCACCGCTTGGTACGATCAAGGGACTGACAGTAGCACCTCTAACCAGACAGTAGGAGGAAACTGGAATTTTTTCCATCAATACTCCTGGGATCCCACCACCAACAACATAACTCCCGTACAGCATAGTGTAGGAATTATTATTAATTCAGTAGATGACACGGATGCAAAAACAATAACTCTCACTGTATCGGTTGAAAAAGCAAATTGGACATACATCGAAGTAATTGATTTTAACCCAGATAATCCTGATCTCATCGTGAAAACAATAGATGGAAGAACGATCTCATCGGAGATGATATGGCGCAAAGACGGTAAGATATTCATTTTAGATGACCCGGTAACCGA
Organism: uncultured Thermoplasmatales archaeon; assembly: GCA_964526175.1. Classification (GTDB taxonomy): domain Archaea; phylum Thermoplasmatota; class E2; order DHVEG-1; family DHVEG-1; genus SM1-50. Next base: position 23,341 of record CAZGIV010000007.1, read on the forward strand.
ATATCAGATTATCTACCGGTACGCGCAAGGGCCCCTTTTTGACGTCAAACTTGAGCTCACACCAGACTCTGTTCAAGTTGGAGCAGACATATCTGCGTTGATACCTCTTATCAACGTTGGAGAGCCAGAGCTCGTGAACGGCACCGTAAACTATACGCTTTACAAAGGAGAAGAAATTGCCTGGTCATCTGAAGAGAATGTATCGGTTTTAAGTCAGAAAACATATACCAAAACAATATCAACCGATGGATTAAGCCCCGGGTCATACACCTATACAGTGACATACAACTACGCTGGCGGTCAAACTGCAAGCGCGCAAGGAATATTTGTTGTCGAAACAGTCGAACAAACTCTATGGGAAAATATTCTGCTGTTGGCTGTCATTATCATCATACTTATTAGTATCGTGATAATCGCTGTATTGTTTAAGCTGGGTTATTTATATTTCGACAAAAAGAAGAAATAACTCTACTCATCAAACATCTTCAGGATCTATTAGTAATATTGTCGAATCAGGGTAATGTCTCACTACAATGACCTCGTTTGACGCACAACTCTACCATCAACTATGGTCAGTCATTCGCCTGAGGAAAAGAGACCGTATCGGAACCGAAAACCCGATTATCATCATTTGCGACTATGTTCAATCGCATGATGAACATAAGTATATACTGCTTTAAAACAAGTTTCTCCGATGCTGGCTAGAGTTTTTCAATGACCTTTTTCTCATCTACGTCAATCTATTTTTTACCACTTTTCGACACACATTATCTCTTAAATTTGTAGGTTTGTAACAATTCATTGACAGTATCTATAAAATCATCTAAATCGAATGGCTTGTCAATATACGCAACAATATTGCCTTTTTTCAAAATATCCTCTAATGCCTCCTCAGAATACCTCACAACCGTCAAGAGTATTATTTTTGGCTTACATTTCTTCTTAATAAGTTTTTTAAGTATTTCTTCAGTTGTAAGTCCTGGCATCATGACGTCTAGAGTGACTAAGTCTGGTTGAAAATCATCGATTTTATTAAGGAAATCTTCGCCGTTCTCTGCGATAGCTGTTTGAAAACCTTCCTTACGTAGCATAAGCTCGAGCAGCTCTCTGAAATCTGGGTCGTCATCAACAATCAGTACCCGTCCAGGTTTTTCATCTCCTGTCGATTTTTTCCCAATTTTAGGGGTATTCATCAGAAACCACCTTCAGTGATAAAGATTATCATGTTATACTTTAGGACTGATGTTATAAATATTTATTGTGCTGAAAAGCCATAATGTTACAATTACAATTAAACTACATATGTAATGTCTATTGGAATGAAAAACTGGCGTTTAGTGCCTCATAAAAACGATTGATAATAACCATTGCTACTTCATTGTCTTTCAATTCCGACTAAACGCTCCTACTACATATGTTTTTTTTTAAATTCTGGTATTGTCCTAATTTAGACAGCAAAATGATATAATAAAAAATCATCCCATGACC
>CAZGIV010000008.1:0-24797 GCA_964526175.1 uncultured Thermoplasmatales archaeon
TCGTCGGTGCACGAGGCACCCATGGCGTCATCGTTGATTTCATCGAAAAACTCAGGAAAAACCCCTATGAACTTGAAATCCTCGGCGACGGGAAACAATGCAAACCCTATCTCTACGTCAGCGACTGCGTTGACGGAATCCTCTTCGGGTTTATGCATGCTGATGAAAAAATGAATCTTTTCAACCTCAGCTGCGATACCACCACCACCGTGACACGCATCGCAGAAATGGTGACTGAGGAAATGGGGCTCAAAAACGTATCGTTCAAATACACAGGAGGAATACGTGGTTGGAAAGGAGACGTCCCCCGGTTCCAACTTGATGCAGGAAAAATAAATACACTTGGTTGGAACGCGACTCTCACCTCAGATGAAGCAGTTCGAAAAGCGATCAGAGACGTACTTCACACCAACCTTTAAAAGAACCAGAAAGTTTTCTATTCTCAACTATGAAGCTCTCCATCATTGGAACTGGATACGTAGGACTGGTCACTGGTGCTTGTTTTGCAAAACTAGGGCACACAATCACCTGCGTTGATATCGACCCTGAGAAAATAAAAAAGATAAACAACAGCATCCCACCGATTTACGAAGAAGGGTTAGATTGTCTTCTCTCTGAGAATAAAGAAAAAATCTCGGCAACGACCGACTACACAAGCGTCCTCCTTCACACCGATGTGACGTTTCTCTGCGTCGGTACACCATCCTTGAAAGACGGCTCTATCGATTTATCATATCTCAAAGAAGCAACAAAACAGATAGCAATAGCCCTGAAGAACAAAAAAACCTGGCATCTCATCGTTGTGAAAAGCACCGTGCTTCCAGGAACCACACAAAACGTCATCTTACCTCTTCTCGAACAATACTCCGGAAAAAAAGTTGGCCAAGACATCGGACTTACGATGAACCCTGAATTCCTCAAGGAAGGAGTCGCAATCCAAGATTTTCTTCAACCGGACCGTATCGTCATCGGATTTTACGACGACCGAAGCAGAAACACCCTCCGAGAACTCTATAAGGGCTTCTCCTGCCCCCTTGTTGAAACATCATTATCCGCAGCAGAGATGATCAAATACGCAAGCAACACGTTCCTTGCGACAAAAATATCTTTCATTAATGAAATCGGAAACCTCTGTAAAAAACTCAGGATAGACACCTATGAGGTCGCCACAGGCATGGGACTAGATACCAGAATCGGCAGACCGTTCCTTGACTCAGGCATCGGCTGGGGCGGCTCCTGTTTTCCTAAAGACGTTAACGCACTCATCGCCTGGGCAAAAGACATCAAAGAACCAACCAGGATCATTGAAAGCACCAAAGCAGTCAACACAGACCAACCACTCCGACTCGTAAAAATCCTTAGGAAACACATCCCGAAGTTAAAAGGAACAACCATTGGTATTCTTGGATTAGCCTTTAAACCAAACACGGATGATATCAGAGACAGCAGGGCAATACCCATCGTCGAAGAACTACTCCGCGAAGGAGCACATATCAAAGCATATGACCCCCAGGCAATGGAAAATTTCAAGAAAATCTACCCAACCATCGAATACGCTCCCTCAGCTTCAGATGTTCTTTCCGCTGATGCTATTCTCATCACCACAAAATGGAAGGAATTCACCACCTTACCATACCAAGGGAAAATCATCATCGATGGAAGAAGAATAGAACAAGCAAAAAACGCAAAGATCTACGAAGGAGTATGTTGGTAACATGCACATAAATAAAGCAGTAATCCCCGCAGCAGGCCTTGGGACCAGGTTTCTCCCGGTCACAAAATCCATGCCAAAGGAAATGCTCCCCATCATCGACACCCCCGCGATTCACTATGTCGTCAAAGAAGCAGTTGAAGCAGGCTTAGACGACATCATTATCATCACCGGACGAGGAAAACGAGCGGTCGAGGATTATTTTGATGAATCACCGGAAATGGAAATGCACCTAGTAAAACACAAAAAAGACGATCTCTTAAGAACAATCCGAGAAATCTCTTCCATGGTCAACGTCCATTACATCAGACAGAAAGAACCGAAAGGATTACCCGATGCTATCCTTGCCGCAGAAAAACACATCGGTGACGAACCCTTTGCCGTCCTTTTAGGTGATGATATTATCATTTCTGATACACCCTGCACCAAACAACTCATCGATGTCTATGCCACGCACCACTCTTCTATCATCGCAGTCCAAGACGTCCCACGAGAAAAAATCAACAGATACGGAGCGGTGAAAGCAACCAAAATAACCCCTGCTGACACAGAACTCTATCAGGTTGAACACATCGTAGAAAAACCCAAAATCGAAGACGCGCCTTCAACACTGGCCGCAATCGGACGATACGTGTTCACCCCTGAGATCTTTGACGCGATGAAACACACCAAACCTGGGGTAAATAATGAACTGCAAATTGCAGACTCCATTAATCTCCTCTGTGAAACTCAAAAGGTGTACGCCTGTGCATTCGAAGGAAAACGCTATGACATCGGTGACAAACTCGGCTATATCCAGGCAATTATCGATTTCGCGCTGAAAAACGATGAACTAAAAGACGGAGTTTCAGCGTATATACAAAGTCTGAACAAATAAGAACCCGGTGACGACAATCCTGTTACTGATGCACGAATTTTTTAACATGATCAACGACGGACTGACGCTGCTCAGTTGTTAACTCTGGGTAGATGGGAATGGAAATGATCTCTGATGCAAGCTGCTCGGAAACAGGGAACTGACCTTTTTTAAAACCCAACGAAGCATACGCCGGCTGTAGATGCAACGGGATCGGATAATGAATCCCACATTCGATCCCCTGCTGTTTCAGATACCCCATCAACGAATCACGGTGAGGTACGCGTATCTCATACATGTAATAGACATGCTTTGCTCCCTTTGCTTCTGTTATTCTTCCGACATCTGAAGGCAGGTTCTTATCGTAAAAATGTGCATGGCCCCTGCGTAAATCAGTCCATTGCGATAAATGAGTCAGCTTCACATCTAATATTGCTGCCTGTAACGCATCAAGCCGATAGTTATACCCTTCAATCAGATGTTCATACTTTGTCGTCCGCCCATGGTTAACAAGAAGTCGTAGTTTCTCTGCAAGTTCATCAAAATTTGTAACCACGGCGCCACCATCACCATAACACCCAAGGTTCTTCGCAGGGAAGAAACTAAAACACGCGACATCACCATAATACCCTGGTTGATGACCATTCCACTCTGCAGCATGTGCTTGCGCTGCATCCTCAATGACGAACAAATCGTGTTTCACCGCGATCTCCCGGATCCGCTGCATATCAGGCATCTGCCCATACAAATCCACGATAATAAGTGCCTTTGTCTTCTGCGTAATGGCTTTCTCTACCGCATCAATATCAATAAGAGCAGTCTGTGGGGAAACATCAACAAACTTGATTACCCCACCAACATAGGAGATACACTCCGTCGTCGCAATAAACGTGTTCGGGACAGTGAGGACCTCATCACCTTCTTTTACTCCAGCGGCCAGTAACGCAAGATGGAGTGCCGCAGTGCCATTCGCGCACCCGATACCATGCTTCACTTGGCAGAACCGGGCGAAATTCTCCTCAAATTTTTTCACATAAGGACCCATGATGAACGAGCTATTGTCCAACACATCCTGGATAGCAGTATCAATCTCTTTTTTTATAGAACGATAATTCGCCTTCAAATCCACCAGTGGAATATTCATTACATACCACTCCTACAGTGACCGAAGTTTTCGAGCAGGGTTTCCAGCGTATACCCCAGACTCCTTGATGTCCTTAGTCACCACAGACCCAGCACCAATCACCACATTATCAGGTATTGTCACGGGTAGGATCGTCGCATTCGTCCCAATAGAGACGTAACTACCAATCCTCGTCGATCTCCACAACGATCGATTCCCACCTGCTGGCTTACCTAAGGAAAACAAATCATTGACAAACTTCACCCCATGCGAGATGAAACAGGAATCACCAATCGAAACAAGCTCACAGATAAACGCATGAGACTGAATACGACAATTCTTACCAATCTTCACATTCCGCTGGATCTCCACAAACGGGCCAATGAAACAATCATCCCCGATTTCACATTCATAGAGGTTCACCGGTTCAACAACCGTAACATTCTCCCCGAACGTCACATCCTTTATCTGCGCCTTCTTAATCGTCGGTTTATTGCTCATAAATCCTCCTTCAACGCCTGTTTCCCTTTGAAGCAGCCTTATAGATTCTTTCAATAATCTGCACGGTCTTTAACCCGTCTAACAGATCTGTCGCAATACTTCCCCCGTGGATGAGCACATCAATCACATTCTGATAGACTTTATCATGATTCGACATGGATCCTTTATACATACCATAGGTATTTGGGGGGTTCCCTGGTTCCAAGCCTGTGATCTCATACCCATCAATTGACTGATACTCTAAAAGATTCAGATATTGACCACCAACTTTTACAGTCCCTTTCTCCCCAAATAACGTAATGGATCCTTCCATATTCCTCCCAAAACTATCAATCGTAAAATTAATCGTCCCCAGCGCACCATTTGCAAACCTTAGCACCACCACACCCGTATCCTCAAACTCTACGACATCCTTATGCAAATAGTTATCGGTAAACGCCTGCACATCATCGATATCACCAACAAACCAATACATCAAATCAATGAAATGACTATACTGTGTAAACAGGGTCCCGCCGTCCATCATCAACTTCCCGCGCCAATCAGACCCTGAATAATATTCACGGTTCCTATTCCAGAAACAATTCACCTGCACATTGAGAATCTTTCCCAGCTTTCCTTCCTCAATAACCTTTTTTACCGCCTTTACTGGTGGGTTGAATCGATTCTGTTTCACGATAAACAACCGACGGTTTGTCTCCTCAGCGGTATGAATCATCCGTTCACAATCGCGCACAGTTGTCGCCATCGGCTTCTCACATAACACGTTACAGCCTGCCTTCAAGGCTTTTATGGTATGTTCTGTATGTAATCCATTCGGAGTACAAACAGCCATTAAATCAAGATTTTTCTCAATTGTGAGTAATTCATCAATGGAAAAATATGATTTACACTTGTACTGTTCTGCAACAGCTGTTGCTTTGTCTTGTTTAATATCGCAGACCGCTACTAAATTCCCCAAGTTGTTCGCATGTTTTACATGCTGGATGCCGATATGACCAACACCGAGCACAGCGATGTTTAACTTTTTCATGTCCGCCTCTCTTTTCCCACGAGAAAAAACGTGAGGTCACTATCGATAATTCGTCTCCCCTATTTAAGAATAACAGAAACGCAGGCTACAGTTTACTGTACACAATTCCTCTCAAAAAACCAGCGCCGTACCCCACATGAATCAACAAATAAAAAAGGATACTACTCACCACCACGCTCGGCTTTCGTGTAATCTGAAGCGTGCTAACCAAAGACATCAAGATATACGCTATGATAAGACTAGGGATCACCCACAACGGAAGCAAACCAAATACGGTTAATAAAACCACAAGAATACCACCAAGGATAAACCCTGGCCCAAGCAAATGAAAAAACTTTAAGGTATCAGGATGCTTTTTTACCATCTTCGCACGAGCAATCCCATACCGGTACATCTGACGCGATAACGACCGAATTGAATCCCTTTTAAAATGATACACCTTCGTCTTCGGTGTGTACAAGATTTTATACCCTGCTTTCCGAAGCCTGATGTCAAGCTCATAATCCTGACCACACCAAAAAACAGGGTCAAAACCACCGACCTTTTCCACTGCTTCCTTTCGATAACAGGAAAACGACAAATGATCCGTGTACTTTTCATCAGGGAACACCGCGTTCTGAGAAAAGAAATTCCTCCCCCCCATGAAACTCAAAAATGCAGCACCAGAAACCTCACCAACGAAATTCTGTTTGCCTGGTGAAAGATTCGAACAACCAACTGAAACAACATCAGGAGGAAGGCTCTGCAATCGAACTGCAAGCTCCTTTAAAAGTTTTTTCTCAGCAACCACATGACCGGAATAATTCATCAACATCTCACCGGTCGCATGGTGAATACATATGTTCCTACCAATTGAGGTGTTCCCTGTCGGGTTTTCAAGAATATGTATATTCGTATATTTTTTTGCGTACTCTTCAGCAATCACCCGTGTGCTATCAATACAATTCCCGATAGCAAGTAAAATCTCCATCTTATCTAAAGGATAGTCCACTGCAAGTAAAGAGTCCAGCGATTGCGAAAGCGTTTTTTCCTCGTTTAAAAGTGGTATCAGAAATGAGACCTTCGGGTAATCCTCTGCCATCTCTTCTGGAAATCAGCAGAACGTATTTAATATTAATCACACTACCCTGCTCATAAGAAACGTGACGTTGTCTATGAAAAAAAACACACCAGAACAACTCGCTGAATATATCATGGCGTTCTATAATGAATATGATCTCCGTGTCTCCGGAAAAATCAACAACCAGACCGCCTATCAACTCATTGAAACCATTGAACAAAAATACAAAACAGACACAATAAGACTCTCCGATGGAACGCGACTGTGGAATCTTCTCCGAATCTTCCTTTATTCATACTTCCAGAAACAACAACAGTCTACCCAAAAAAAACTAAGTAAACGTAGTATTGGACCAGTTCTTTCGGTCTTTAAAGAAAGCTTTCTTCCCTTGAAGCTCCCAAGTCATATCAAAGTCTGTGGTTTCTCAAGTGGTGAAAGTAGAAAGCTCTACAACAACACCTATTATGACATTTACCTTGACCCCCTCTACGAAATATTGGGAGATACCTTTGCCGTGTTCGAATGGCCAGAAACTACTGGGCAACGAAGAAAATACGACCATCCTGTGTTCTCCAAAAATCATGTGCTGATGCATATTCCGCTCTGGAAAAAAACCTTCTGGGAGCTTTTCGCTAATACACTTACTGGTAAAAAAAATTTTACATTAGAATCAGAAGATATCTTCAAACAAATCGTTGTATACATCAGCACTACTGCGAGTATAGATAAGGACCAAATGACTAAGGATATCAATGATTTCATTACCGTCTTTGTTGCAATTAAACATTATCTTTGTACTATCCTGAAGAAAATAAAACCACACGCGGTACTCATCAGGTGCGGGTATGGGCGATTCCCTATGGCTCTCTCCCAAGCATGCCGAGAACAACAGATTCCTGCTATTGAATTACAGCATGGTCTTATCACAACATATCTTCCTGCATACAGACGTACTACTCCTACAACAAATAAAGACTGTACCCCAGAATACTTACTTACACATGGGGATATATACACAAGAATCGTTCGGAATGGCAATCTTTTCGATAAAGAAAAGGTATTTTCTATAGGATATCCTTACCTTGAAAAAAAATTGGATGAAAAAAAAGACAATCGCACATTTAAAAAATTATACTCACGATACGCCCAAAACGTTTTGTTTACTTCCCAATGGAACATCGCATTAGAGACTCAGCAATTTATCTTGTCTGTCGCAGACCTCCTTGAACAACAAGACTTGGATATCGGTATACTTTTCAAACCCCACCCCTATGACAGAATTGATTATTCAGCAATACAAAAATCCAATCGCATCAACCTTATAGATAAATACGAAGACACATTCACTTTGTTCCCATTTGCTGATATACACGCTACGGTATATTCAACCAGTGGACTTGAGGCCATGGCTTTCTCAGTGCCAAACCTCTTCGTCGACATCCATAAATTGATTAATTTCAACAGTACGTATATTGTATCATCTCCAGAACAATTTGTTGCTTCAATACACACTATTCTTTCTGACTACACAACAGCTACGAAAGAAACAAAAGCTATTGCAGACCTTTTTTTTACCCCCTCATCTAAGAAAAACCTCACAGAGTTCTTTAATACCTTACACCTTTTCTAACAAAGATTTGATATGGAAAAGGTTTTTAGTAAAATCTTGATTTGCCACTACAGAGAGAAAGAAAAAATACCTGTTCTTCTCTCTATCTTGAGGAGAAAAAATCAATGACAAAAAACAACCATACCACTCCATATATCATTGCAGAAACAGCATACAACCATGAAGGAGATATCACCTATCTTAAAAGAATGATCGATGAAGTCGTTAACCTGAAACTTCACGCCATCAAATTCCATTTACTTTTAAACCTCGAAAGCTACATGAAAAAGACACATCCATTATTTACTACAGTAAAGCCGTGGCTTTTTTCTAAGGACCAATGGAATGACATCCTCAACTATGCAACGGAGAGAAACCTTGATATTATCGCGTTATGCGATGATGTAGAAAGCATCCAATTTTTAATACAAACAAAAAAGAAAATCCATGCGATCGAACTCCATGCGACAAGCATCAATGATTATTTCATGCTTATGGAAGCATTGAAATTCGAAGGACAAATAATACTTGGGATCGGCGGATCAAGTATTAGTGAGATCACCTATGCCGTTGATTTTCTCAAAAAAAAGGGAAAACATGATATCCTCCTGATGTACGGATTTCAAAGTTACCCAACAAGTTACAAAGACATCAATCTTTCTAAAATGCTTACCATTCATGACTTATTTCAGCTTCCCGTTGGGTATGCAGATCACACAGGATACGATGACCCAAACAATGAGCTAATCAGTATCTCAGCAGCCCTCCTCGGCTTTCCAGTGCTTGAAAAGCATTTTACGTTGGATTTTGGCAAAGAACGCATCGATTTTCATGCAGCTGTTGGGAGTCAATCCATGGAACGTATTCGAGATTTAATGAAAATTGCCTTAGAAATTCATGGAAGTGGTCAAATAACCCTCAGCGCTTCAGAAAAATCCTACGGTAACATTGGTCCGATGAAAAAAGCAATTGTCGCTAAAAAGAACATCAAAAAAGGAGAAAAACTTACTCTTGAGAACCTCTGGTTTAAACGAACACCTGAAGAAAGTACGATTCAACAGAAACAATTTCTTCAGCTTTTAGGCTGTATAGCAAAAACTGACATCAATAAGGATGATATTATTGATTTTAGCAACGTTGAGTATAAATTCAGACCAGTCAATCTTGAACAATTCACAAACATAAAACACATAAAGGACTGACGTAAGATGGAAGTAGGGTTTTTAATTACCGCGCGGTTAAAATCAACACGACTCCCTCTGAAAATCATGAAAGATTTGAATGGAAAACCCGTGATTTGGCGTATTGTTGAACGCGCACAAGAAATCAAGGATATTCCTAATTCGCATATTATCATTTGTACATCAGCAGACCCTCAAGACAGCCCTCTTATTGAAATTGCACAAAAAACCCATATCTCCTATTATCTGGGGGATCCTGACGACGTCCTGAAACGGCTTCATGACGCAGCACTCCTTCATAAACTCGATTACGTCCTAGGAATAACTGCGGATAACCCTTTATTCTCCATAGACTATTCCAATAAGATTATCGACGTCATAAAACAAGAAAAGCCAGATTTTATCAAAATACAAGATCTCCCCTTTGGTACTGCTATTTGGGGGATGAATGTGAAAGCACTACAGACCATATGCAAAGTAAAAACCATCATCGATACGGAAATCTGGGGGTACCTTATAAACAGACCAGAACTGTTTAAAATCGTAACAATAAAAGCAGAAGGAATACTTAAAAAACCGCAATATCGACTCACCTTGGATTATCAAGCAGATTACAAGCTTCTCAACCACCTTTATACCAACATTCCCTTCGAAAAAACTCTTCATCTCAAAGACGTGGTAACATATCTTGATATCCATCCTGAGGTTGCTGCAATTAACAAAAACTGTGTGCAACTTGATTTAGACCCTATAGTCAAGGAAAAGATAGACCAAAATTATAGAGACCATTTCGAAGAAATTAAGAAAATCAAAAAAGAAATCTATGACGAAAAAATATCATAAGAGTATATCCTTTTCTCGTTTTTAGAATGAACTTTTAATACTTGATAACTATTATCTCTTTCTCTCTATTCAGTCGAATGTTATGATGAAGCCAATACGTATCGGGAAAAAAATAATCGGTGAACAACAGCTGTGTTTTATAATAGCTGAAGCCGGTGTCAATCATAATGGTGATATAAAATTAGCAAAACGACTTATCGATGTCGCAGTTAGAGCTGGTGCTGATGCGATTAAATTCCAAACCTTTAAAACAGAAGACGTTGTAACAAAAAATGCTGAAATAGCATCATATCAAAGAAAAAATCTAGGGAAAGTGCTATCCCAACAAGATATGATTAAAAAATTTGAATTCTCCTATGAAAAATTCGTTGTTTTGAAAAAATATTGCGATACAAAAAAAATCATATTTCTGTCGACACCACATACTTTCGATGCAATTGATTTTCTAGAAAACCTAGTTCCTGCCTATAAATTTGGTTCCGGAGATCTTACCAACCTCCCCACATTACAATACGCAGCAAAAAAGCGAAAACCAATATTACTAGGGACTGGTATGGCAACCCTCGCAGAAGTACGAACCGCAGTTAGAATCATCAGAAAAACAGGAAATAATCAGATCATCGTATTACACTGCACGACTAACTACCCCTGTTTATCTAACGAAGTGAATTTACGTGCAATGATTTCTATGAAAAAGGCACTCAACTGCCTTGTCGGATATTCCGATCATACCTTAGGTCTCATGGTTCCAATCATGGCTGCAACACTTGGTGCCGTAGTCATCGAAAAACATTTTACTCTTAATAAAAAATTACACGGCCCCGATCATAAAGCATCGCTTGAACCAGAAGAACTAATAGCAATGATTACCGCGATACGAGATGTCAAAAAAATTCTTGGAAGCTACGAAAAAAGACCAACAAAATCAGAAAAAACCATCATGAAACTTGTTAGAAAAAGCATTATAGCAAATCAAGATATTAAAAAAGATTCAATCCTGAATAAAAATATGTTTATCATTAAAAGACCGGGAACTGGAATGCCACCAGAAAAATTAGAAAGTATCATCGGGAAAAAAGCGATACGAGAGATAAAAAAAGATGAAATAATCAAACAAACAATGGTTGAATAAACAATGAGAAAAATCGCTATCGTCACTGGTACGCGTGCTGAATATGGGCCGCTCCGGCCACTAATGACTGCGGTGCAGAATGATGCTGATCTAAAACTCATTCCAATAGTTACCGGAATGCATTTATTGCCAAAATATGGGAATACATACCATCTTGTTGAAAAAGACTTTTCTCATATTGTGAAAATTCCAATGCCCTTAAAAGGCGACACACTGCAAGATATGGCATTTTATTTATCAGTAGGGGTAAAGAATTTTGCAGCATATTTGTCAAAAAACCATCCAGATATTATTATCATCACTGGCGATAGAAGCGAACAATTAGCAGCAGCACTTGCCGCTTTTTACTTAAACATACCGATTGTTCACATCAATGGTGGGGATGTGTCCGGGGGGATGATTGATGAATCCATTCGTCACGCTATTACAAAAATAGCTCATATTCACCTTGCGCATACGAAAAAAAATGCAGAGAGAATCAAGAAAATGGGTGAAGATACTTGGAGAATCCATATTACTGGGACATTGGCTATCGAAGCAATCCAAGAAATAAAAATGAAATCAAAAAAAGAACTCTTTGCTACATATCATTTAGACCCTAATTCAATAACATTTCTTGTTGTTCAGCATCCTATTACGACTTTACAAGATAAAGGGTTTGAACAATTTCATCAGGTAATGAATGCATTAGACACATTAAAAGAACAAACCGTCCTTATATACCCTAATTGCGATGCGGGAAGTAGAAAATTTATTTCTCTTATAAAGAAATATGAAAATCGTCCGTATCTTCATATTTTTAAAAATCTCCCTCATGACGATTATATTGGTTTTATGAAATATGTTGATGTCATGCTTGGTAACTCAAGTAGCGGAATTATTGAAGCACCGACTCTGAAGACACCAGTGATTAATATTGGATCAAGACAACAAGGGCGAGACCAATCAAATAATGTAATTACGATAATACCAAAAAAAGAAAAAATTATAGCCACTATTTATTTCGAATTAAATAATGCTGTTTTTAAAGAGAAAGTTAAACAATGTATAAACAAATACGGAAAAGGAAACGCTTCTCATAAAATAGTTAAAATACTCAAAACAATAAAAATTGATGACAGGCTTATAAGAAAACAAATTTCATACTAAGAGGTATAACCATGAAATGCGTAGTCATAATAGGTGCCGGGGGATTCGGAAGAGAAGTCCTTGAAATTTTCAAAGACCAAAATAAAATCGAAAAAAAATGGAAAATCCTGGGATTTATTGATAGTAATCAAGACTTACATGGTAAAACAATCAATAACTATCCTGTCCTTGGAGGGATTGACTGGTTTAAAGACCATAAAAACGTTGAATGTGTCTGCGCGATTGGAGAACCAAAATCCAAGAAAAAAATAATTGAGGATTTGCACAATTATAACGTTACTTTTTGTAATGCAATTCATCCTTCAGTCATTATGTCAGAATTTATTGAATTTGGGATCGGAGTAATCATTGGCGCAGGAGTAATTTTAACGGTGAATATAAAGATCGGGAATCACGTTATCATCAATCTCAATTGCACCATCGGACATGATACCATAATCGAAGACTATTGTAGCATCATGCCAACCGTAATAATAAATGGAAATAACCATCTAAGCGAAGGGGTATATGTGGGAACGGGGACGACATTTATCCATCAGATTTCTGTTGGTGCTTGGACAACCATAGGTGCTGGTGCGGTCGTGGTGAATAATATTCCATGCAATGTTCTTGCGTTAGGTGTTCCTGCAAAGGTTCATAAACAATTATCAAATATCACTCACTAATAAATTTTATACCTTATAGGAGGCGTTTCATGAGATATTGTAAGAAATGTGTCATGCCAGATACAAGACCTTTCTTAAAATTTGATGATGAAGGAGTTTGTTATCCCTGTCGTGCTTTTGAACGACGGAAAGAAGTTGATTATAACAAACGGTGGGAAGAACTGGAGCGACTAGCTGATAAATATCGCGGGTCTAATGGAGACTACTATGATTGTATCATCACCGCAAGTGGTGGAAAAGACAGCCATTACCAAACATATATTTTTAAAGAAAAGTTACAGATGAACCCCCTCCTTGTTTCAATCGATAATGTCAGCTGGACCCAGACCGGCAGACATAACTGGGATAATATACGCACGCGATTTGGAGTTGATGCTCACATGCTTTCTCTAAATCCACAGGTGTGTAAAAATCTTTTTCGAAAAGCGTTTGAAAGACTTGGGTCTCCTACCTGGTATTTTGATCGAGCTATCTATGCCTATCCATTACAAATAGCGATTAAATTAGGTATTCCATTAATTATCTATGGAGAAAATACAAGCTATGAGCGTGGAGGACCATTAACAGAGGATATCCCAAATGCGCTCAGTCAGATAAATAATGATGTCGTAAAACCAGTACCATGGGATTTCTGGCTGGATGAAACGATACATATGAAGGATGTGAATCCCGCCATATATCCAAGTCCTCAAGAAATTAAAAAAGCAAAACTCTATCCGATATTTTTAAGTTATTTTGTCCCCTGGAGCAGCCACGGAAATTATGAATTTGCGAAAAAAAATGGTTTTCTATCACTTGATGATACCCATGAATGGAAACGGGAAGGATTTGTCAATAATTACGATCAAATTGACACGATAGGATATCTTACACATACCTGGTTAAAGTTCATTAAGTTCGGGCATTGGTTCAACACAGATTATTGTAGCGTTTACATACGAGAGGGGCAGATGACACGAAAGGAAGCAGTCGATTATGTCCTTGAAAATGAACATAAATTAGATAGAAAAATGTTGGCGGATTTCCTGAATTTTATCAATTATTCTGAAGAAGATTTCTGGAAAGTCGTTGATAAATTCGCAAACAAGGATATCGTCGAAAAACGAAATGATGAATGGAGATTAAAAAAGAACGTTGAAGATGCCTTACGAACCGGCGGTGTTGTCAAACCGTAGGAAGCTATAGAGATAATACGTATGAAACCTAACACGATTTATATCATCAATATGGTAAAACTAACTATTTTTTAAATTTCTTAATGTACTCTTCACCTATGACAAAACCAATAAGAAAAGAGAAAGAAAAAATGAAATGGAAAATCCCCCTCTTTAAAATGTACTGGGATACAAAAGATGTCGATGCAGCTGCTAAAGTAATCAAACGAGGAACCTATTGGACGATGGGACCAGAAATAGAACAACTGGAAATCAGTATCGCCCGCTACATAGGTCGGAAATACGGGATATCTTTTAACTCTGGTACATCTGCACTTCACGCTACGCTTCTAGCATATAACATAAAACCGGGAGATGAAGTTATTGTCCCTTCCTTTACTTTTATTGCCACTGCAAATGTTGTCGTCCTTGTTGGTGCTACACCAATCTTTGCAGACATCGAAGAACAATCCTATGCATTAGACCCTGAAAAAGTAAAAGAAAAGATCACGAGTAAAACCAAAGCGATTCTTCCCATTCATTATGGTGGTGGTCCCTGTAAAGAAATCAGGGCGTTACAAGAAATCGCTACGGACCATCATCTTTTCCTCATCGAAGACGCTTGTGAATCCCTTGGATCAAAAATAAATATGCAAAAGGTGGGAACATTCAGCGATGCAGCAATCTTTAGCTTCTGTCAAAACAAAGTAATCACCGCAGGAGAAGGTGGTATTGTTGTCACCGATTCAAAAACAATGGCAGAAAAACTCAAACTGATTCGTTCCCATGGCCGTGTCGAAAGCAAAGAGGGTTTCTTCACAACAACCAAGGACTTAGATTACATTCAAACAGGGTATAATTACCGATTGCCAAGTATCAATGCAGCGGTAATACTTTCACAATTTAAAAAATTCAACAAAATCATACAAATGCGGAGAGAAAAAGCCGCGTACTACACGAAAAAACTTTCAAAAATACCAAGTATCCGTACACCATCGGAAATAAAAGGTGACTATCATGTTTACCAGCTTTATACGATCGAACTCTCTGATAAAAAAACTAGGGACCATCTACAGAAATACCTGACTGCGAAAGGAATTATGACAAAAATATATTTCGAACCAATCCATCTAAAAACATATTACATGAAGGATTTCCACTACAAAAAAAATGATTTACCAACAACCGAAGACGTGGCGCAAAAAGTACTTACACTACCGCTCTATCCATCTTTAACCAAAAAGGAAATGGATTATGTAATTTCTGCAATTGAAAAAGGGTGTGCATAACCATGATGCAAAAACAATTAGAAAACATCTTCAGAGGAAAAAAAATACTCGTCACCGGTGGCACAGGATGTATTGGCAGCGAAATTGTAAGAAGTGTCTTGAAATACAAACCAGCGGTGGTTAGAATTTTCAGTAATGATGAAAATGGTACTTTTCAGATGATGCAAGAAACTGATGAGAATATCATTAAACAGATGCATGAAATTCCAAATAAAAGATTCTTGATAGGAGATATCCGTGATAAGGAACGTGTAATGCTCGCCATGGAAGATATTGATATCGTCTATCATGCTGCTGCACTGAAACATGTACCTCTCTGTGAATACAACCCTTACGAAGCGATCAAAACCAATGTTCTTGGAACACGAAACATTATCGAATCAGCACTCGCCTGTGGGGTTGATAAAGTCATCAGTATCAGTACAGATAAAGCAGTAAATCCAGCAAATACAATGGGTGCGACAAAACTACTTGCAGAGAAACTCATCATCGATGCAAATGAAGGAAAAGGATCTAAACCAACGATTTTCTCTTCTGTACGATTTGGGAACGTTTCATTCTCGCGAGGATCGGTCATCCCTCTCTTTGAAGAACAAATAAGCTCAAAAAAAATGGTTACGATAACAAACCCTGAGATGACCAGATTTATGATGTCCTTGACCAATACCATTGATTTAGTATTTCATGCAACTCTTCTTGCGAAAGGCGGTGAGATTTTCGTTCTAAAAATGCCAGTCGTTAAACTCGAGCATCTCGTTGATGTCATCATTGAAGAATATGCTGAAAAATACAAGTATAAAAAAGAAAACATACAGAAAAAGATCATCGGATTACGACCTGGAGAAAAAATGTATGAAGAACTCATGACGGAAACGGAGGCGACATTCGCATTTGAGACTGATACGATGCTCATCATTCCACCACAAATAGAGATGCCTAGTATCAATTATACCGATTTAGACTATCCAAATGCACGACCCTGTTCTATCAATAGATATTCATCTAAAGATATCAAACCAATATCGAAAGAAGAGATAAAGAAATTACTTTTTACGTGAAATGGAATATTTTTCAGTCTCATACCAATGTTCTATGTAAATTCAATATAGTTAATAGGAACATTGACTAAAGGCCGTTCTTTGATTATCTTTCGAGACATTTCTTATTCATAAATCGTAAAAATCGTATTAGAATTAATATCAAATTCAACGGCTATATTTTTATATGATAAAAACATTATAAGTAAAAAATTTTGTGAGAACCATGAAAAAAACAATATTGATTAATATTTGCCTGTTCGTTGTATTTTCTATGATTTTTACAAGCTGTTCCTTAAGTTTATTTGTTCAAAAAGAAGGTATATCATATCAAGAAAACCTTAAACAAAACGATTCAACAACCGTACATGATAATCAAGTAATAACTTATTTTACTGGTAGATCATCTGTTGGGTTGCCGCCATGTTCTAATGATGCTTCAAATAACACAAATTCCCCTCCAATAATTGCCGCGAACTCGCCAGCCAACGAAAGTCTTTGGCTATCATTAACACCACAGACGAATATAACTATTTTTGACCCGGATGGCGACAATATGACAGTACAATGGATGAACAATAACACCGGAGATTGGCAGACATACGGAATAAACACCAGTGTCACGGATGGCGTTTATCGCCAATCCGCAACGTGGGCAACAACAAACCAGAAGACATATTGGTGGTATGTAGAAGTCTCAGATGGAAAAAATGTTACGACCGCCGTATATTGTTTCACTATATCTACTATAGAAACAGTTGTGGATCAAATTGTACCATACAACACAACAACAAATCCAATTACAATTAATATCACTGGCTCTTACGATCTAAATAATGTCACGTTATTTTATAGGTATAATACCGTTAATTCAACATCAAGATATTTAACCGATATCACTGAGAAAGAAATATTTAGAAATCGTGTCGATTCCACAGTTTTCGATTATCCAAACGATATTGATATGATAAATGGAATTGGATACATAGTCTCTTGTAACAACAATAGTTTAGTTATAATTAATGCAACCGATGAGTCACACCTCGTTCAAACAGCATATAAACAAGATTATACATATTTACGAACCGCCCATGGTATCGCAGTTACATCCGACCGTAAATATGCCTATACAATTACATGTCGAACCAACTCATACATATGTATGTGGGATGTCACAAATATATATGAAACCCCGATTCGATTAAATCAAATATATCTGCCTTCCGAAGCAGGAATGTACCTAGAAATATCAGGTAATTATCTGATTTTGACGACAAAATCAAAAATTCATATTTATGATATTACCTATAGAAATTGGACACATGCAATGATCGAAGTAAGCAATTTTTCGTATTCGACTGTTAATTCAAGTACCTATTATTGGCATTCACTTGTAATAGACAATTTTCTTTACGTGACCTCCGCGTATGGTTCAACGAGGGGAGGATTTGTAATATTTAATATCACCAATAAAGAATATCCTACTGAAGTAAGACGAGTAAATGATACAATAAACTTCATAGAATTACGTCAGTACTACTATCGTGGATTTCATTATCTTATTTCAGCATGTAAAGAGAAACCAACAACGTTCTACAAAGGATATATTTATGTCTATAACATAAGTTCAGGAACAGTAGATAACCCTACATTTTTATTTCGGAAATGTACGAATCATAATAGTAGTTGGTTTGCTTCTGGTGCTTTTAGCATCATAAATGGATACATTTTTTGTGAACAAAAAAATTATAATAATTCGGTTCACAGTGGAATCGAAGTTTGGAATTTAACCGATATCAATATCCCTTCGTATGTCACTTCAATATATGGAAATGGGGAACCACACTACCTGAATTTATGTCACGATGTGGAATTTGATCTAAATGAAAGTGATGGAATTCTATATATATTAACCCAGACAGATGACAGTTTCGTTACCTTTGACCTTTCTTGGTTAGGCACTCCAGGTCCCTTCTGGAGCGCATGGACAACATTTGAAACACCGGATTCAACATACCCTTGGTCATTTTCATTTACCTTCCCAAACGATACAGGATACTATGAATTCTATTCAATAGGACAGAAATCTGGTTTACCCCCTGAAACACCTCCTTCTGAAAAAGATGCAATGGTGCAATACACAAATCTTGCACCAAAAGCGAATTATGCCTATTCACCAGAACATCCAACAATTGATGATATTATACAATTCTCAGATACGTCTATTACTCCTTACGGATGGGTGGTTAATTGGTCCTGGGATTTTGGTGACGAAACTCATTCATTTACGAAGAATCCATCTCATCAATATACTCATGTTGGTAACTATTCTGTTACACTTTCGATTACAGATAATCGTAATGCTCAGAATACAACGACAAAGATAGTTGAAGTAAAAAAGCCAATGATGTTTATTCAACATTTCATCTTTGGGAGAATCACGAATCTTGGTACTGTTGGAGAATATATTAATTTTAATGCTATAAAACTAAGAGTCATTGGTTTCAGACCTTTCAGCTTCTCAGTATTTACTCATGGAGAATATATTACGATACTAAAGGATTATACCGGAGTAATAAAACCACGATTTATTTTCGCCATGTGTAAAATGTCTATTGAGACGGAAAGAACAATAAATTTCCTTAACAATTCATTTAGATTTCATAAAGTTATTCTATTTTGAAAGTTGCTTAATTAGTGTTGCCGTTATTACATTTATAACCGTCGAGTTTACATAGACTATACGGAGAAAATGAAAATAGCGCATCCACCTTACGGAAACAAGGAGCATCTATATTGAATTTATTATCTATGAAAGTACCATATACATATGATTTAAATATTTCATAAAACATTGTCGTTCTATCAAATATAAATTGAGAAAAAGAGCGAAGTATATATTATGATTGTCGCTACTCAGTGTTAAAATTAGATTCTTGTTTAGACCTTCTCATTAAAGGATAAATAATAGGAGTCATATCTCTTAATGTCTGGCCCATATATGAAAAAACCATATGTGCCCAAAAAATTAAAACGAAATAAAAATATAGAAAAATACCGAGGGAAAAAGTATGATTATCTCTAAGACACCATTACGAATGAGTTTTGTTGGCGGAGGATCCGACATTCATGCGTATTATCAACATGGATATGGTGCTGTTATCAGTACAGCGATTAACAAATATGTCTATATCACCGTGAATAAAAGATTCACTGATAATATTCGAGTCGCTTATTCGAAAATAGAGTATGTGAAAACTGTTGATGAGGTTGAACATAATCTTGTACGTGAAGCTTTGAAAATGACTGGTATGACGAAAGGACTTGAAATCGCGTACCTATCAGACCTGCTACCCGCGCACGAAGGATCTGGGTTAGGAGCATCAAGCAGTATCGTGGTAGGAACACTTCATGCACTTCATGCACTCAAAGGAGAATATGTATCTGCTGACAAATTAGCTCAGGAGGCCTGCAAAATTGAAATCGACATCCTAGGACACCCCATCGGGAAACAGGATCAATATGCTGCAGCATTCGGAGGCTTCAATCATATACAATTTAATGCAGATGAAACTGTTATCGTTGATCCTATCATTTTTAAAAAGGACATAAAAGAAAAATTAAATAGAAATTTGATTATGTTTTATATTGGAAAACAGATTACATCAGGGGACGTTTTGACTGAACAAATAAAAAAAACTGAAAACAAACTTCATATCTATAATAAAATGGTTGAACAGGTTCGTGAGCTCCAAGATGCATTGCGAAATAATGATCTTACAAGATTTGGAGAAATACTTCATAATGGATGGATGTATAAAAAGCAACTCGCTAGTAAGATTTCAAATCCTGCTATAAATTCATATTATGAAAAAGCTAGAAAAGCTGGGGTGATTGGGGGAAAAATCCTTGGTTCTGGCGGGGGTGGTTTTTTATTGTTCTACTGTGATGTCGATAGACAGGACGCTGTTAGAAGCGCTCTTTCTGATTTAAAAGAAACACCATTTGCCTTCGAGGCATCTGGAAGTAGGATTATTTACGTGAGTGATTAAGTATGGAAAACTTCAGAGAACAATTTATAAAAGACTATTTGAAGGAGATACACGCGATACTAAACGTCATGGAACCAGACCTTATAAAAAAAATGGATGACATTGCGACTATCCTGTTGGAGGCCCGAACTAAAAGAAATACAATTTTCATCATGGGAAATGGAGGTAGTGCCTCGACAGCATCTCATTTTGTCAGTGATCTTTCAAAAGGGACGATTGTCCCTGGATTTCCCCGGTTCAAGGCAGTCGGCCTAACAGATAACATCCCAACCATGCTTGCCTGGGCAAATGATGAAAGCTACGATGATATTTTCGTGGAGCAATTAAAGAATTTAATGGAACCAGGCGATGTCATTATCGGTATCAGCGGCAGCGGAAATTCAGCTAATGTGGTGAAAGCCATAGAATATGCAAACGAAAACGAGGGGATAACTATCGGCATCTCTGGATATGATGGAGGTGCGTTACTAAAAAGTGCAAAAGTAAACATCCACGCACCAAGTCATTACATGCAGCGAGTCGAAGACATCCATCTCCTTCTCGAACACCTCTTGACATCGCTACTCAGGGAAGAAATGAAAAAACAAAAGAAATAAAATAATTAGGAGATGAGCGGATGAATATTCTTGTTACCGGGAATAAAGGCTATATCGGGTGCATATTAACATCACTTCTTTTGGAGAAAGGCTACACCGTCACTGGTTTTGACACCGATTTCTACAGAGGATGTGAATTGAAGAAATTAGATCAAAACATCCAACAAATAAACAAGGATGTCAGACAAGCATCAAAAGCAGATCTTAAAGACATTGATGCCATTATTCATCTTGCAGCACTATCTAACGATCCTTTAGGAGCACTGAATCAACAATTAACATATGACATCAATTATACTGCAACAGTTAGAATGGCGACGCTCGCCAAGGAAATGGGGATAAAACGTTTCGTTTATTCTTCCTCTCAGAGTATGTATGGGATAGCAAAGACTGATGAGGCACTTGATGAGGATACCAGTGAAAAAAATCCTCTCACGATGTACGCAAAGACGAAATGGGATGCAGAATGTGCATTAAAGAAGCTCGGTGATGATGATTTTACTGTTGTCTGTTTCCGTCCGTCAACGGTCTTTGGTGTAAGCCCACGTTTACGATGTGATATCGTCTACAATAACTTTATCGCAAATGCCTACGTCACAGGAAAAATAGAAGTAAAAAGTGATGGTTCGCCCTGGCGGCCGGTGATCCATGTCAAAGACGTATCACATGCATTTATATCAGGTCTTGAAGCTCCAGAGAAACTCATCTCAAATGAATCATTCAATGTTGGTATCAAGGGCGGCAGTTTTACCGTCAAGCAACTCGCGGAAGCAGCCCAGAAGGTGGTGAAAGGATCTTCTATCGTCTACACAGGGGAACATGGTTCTGACGCCAGGACCTATCGAGTATCATTTACAAAGATTCTTACTGTGCTAAAAGACTACTATAAACCAGAATGGGATCTCCTACGAGGTGGAAAAGAGCTTGTTTCTTTTTTCGACACGATACACTTTACAGAAGCAATGTTCAAAGGAGGGCAATGCAATCGCACACGACAACTACAATCCCTGATGAATGAAAGAAAGCTCAATGAACAAATGTTCTGGGTGATGTGAAAATTCATGCTCTCAGTTACGCAAGCAGTTATTCTTGCAGGGGGACGGGGAACACGATTGCGACCGTTGACTGATACCGTCCCTAAACCGATGATTCTGATGAACGGAAAACCATTCTTAGAGTACCTGGTGGAACTGTTGAAAGAAAACGGTATCTGCGAAATCGTGCTACTATTGGGATACCTCCCTGAGAAAATCATGGATCATTTCGAGGATGGCTCAAGGTTCGGAGTGAAAATAACATATTCGATAAGTGATGTTTCTGATGATACGGGGACTAGGATAAAAAAAGCAGAAAACCTACTGCATGACCATTTCCTTTTGATGTACTGCGATAATTATCTCCCCTTTAATCTCAAGAAACTTGTTGAATTTTATGAAAAACAGAAGACCCTAGCAAGCGTAACGGTATATGCGAACAAAGATGGGATTACAAAAAATAATATCTTTGTAGATGAGAGCGGATTGGTATTAACATATGACCGCACACGGCAGGAGAAAAATCTGAATGGGGTTGACGTCGGTTTTTTCGTGTTAAGTAAGAAGATAACAGAATGGATGCCTAAAGAAAATTTCTCGTTTCAAAACACCATTATTCCGAAGCTTATTAAACAGCATCAGCTGTCTGGATTTTTCGTCAATAATCGATATTATAGTATTGGCTCACTAGAGAGATTACCCCTAACAGAAGAATTCCTCCAATTTAAGAAAATCATTTTTCTTGATAGAGACGGCGTCATAAACAAAAAACCGCCCAAGGCAGAGTACGTGAAGAATTGGAGTGAATTTGAGTTCCTTCCCGGGGCAGTAGAAGCATTAGCGTTACTCACAAAACAAGGGTATCGCATCTACCTAATCAGCAATCAAGCCGGAATCGCCAGAGGAGTGATGACTGAGCAGGATCTCGAGGCCATTCATAAGAACCTCCAGAAAGAATTAGAACTACATGGCGCACATATCACCGGGTTCTACCACTGTCCTCACGGGTGGAACGATAATTGTGAATGCAGGAAACCAAAACCAGGGATGCTTCTTCAAGCAGCAAGAGAACACCATTTGGATTTAACAAAAACCTTTTTCATTGGGGATGATGAACGAGATGTGGAAGCGGGAAATGCTGCAGGATGCAAAACAATACTGGTCACACCTGAGAACAACCTCCTCTCCGTTGTTCAACCTCTCGTATCAATCGGTAACCCTTCATTAGTATTACAGGCTCTTTACGAACAATATAGAAAATCAAATAAGAAACGATTCTTGGTATCTATCGGCGGGTGTAGTCGTTGCGGGAAAACCATACTTGCACAGAAGATAAAAGAGGATTTGGAGAAGAAAAACATATCGTGCACCATCATTTCCTTGGACAATTGGATACTCGGAATCAATGAACGAAAAGGCGATGAAACAGTACGAGAACGATTTCAATATACAAAAATAACTGAGGCAATAACAAGATTATTACATGGTGAAACCATCTATCCACCGTTGTATGATCCGAAAACCAGGCAGGTAATAAAGAAGAAAAGCTCTGCAGGATTATACATCAAAGAACATGGTATCGGCATCGTCGATGGCGTGGTGGCGTTGGATATAAAAGAAGTACGCGATATCTCAGATTTTACTATCTATGCTGAGGTCAGTGATGTTGTTCGGTACAAACGACTCCATGAGTTTTATCTCCTCGATAAAAAATGTTCACCAAATGAAACAGAGGAAATTATCACTTCAAGGGAAACTGATGAAGTTGCCATTATTAAGAAAACAAAAAAATATGCTGACGTTATCTATACAGCTGAACCGTAGGAGAACGTGAATGGTATGATTATTAAGGAAAAACACCTGAAAGGTGTATTCGAAATACAGCTTGAACCAAAAGAGGATGCCCGGGGGTTCTTCATGCGTGTCTATGATAATGAAATATTTAAAAAATATGGGATTCTGAGAACTTGGGTCCAGGAAAATCATTCCTTATCCGTGAAAAAAGGGACACTGCGAGGCTTTCATTTTCAGCTCCCCCCAGCTACAGAAACAAAACTTGTCCGCGTCATCAGCGGAGCAATATATGATGTCTTTGTTGATCTCAGAAAAGATTCACCAACGTTCGGACGATGGGATAGTATCATCCTGTCTGAGGAGAATAAAAAGATGCTGCTCATTCCACGGGGGTTTGCACATGGGATGTGTACATTAACAGATAATAGTGCGATGTACTACAAGGTTGATAATTACTATACACCTGAGAAAGAATACTGCATTCGCTGGAATGATCCACAACTAGGAATAAAATGGCCACTTGATGGAGAACCGATTATTTCTGAAAAGGATGCAAAAGCAAAGAGTTTGAAAGAATTCATCGAAGAACATGGAGGAATCGAACTATAATATGAACATCTTTGTAACAGGTGGGACCGGGTTCATTGGGCATCATGTAGTCACCCGATTGGTTGAGGATGGACATACAGTTTTACTACTATGCCCGGAAGAAGAATGTGTTCCATCAACATTGACTTCTCAATCGATACAAATTATCCGTGGAAATCTACGTGATATGGACCCCTGGAAAAATGATATTGAAAATTTTAATCCACATGCAACAGTCCATATGGCCTGGGAAGGCATACCTAACTATGATTATAAAACAAGTACGATGAACCTCCTATATGGTTTGAAGCTCATCACGATGCTGGCAGAAAAAGGATGTAAGAAAATCCTTGCCACGGGAAGCTGCTGGGAGTACGGACAAAAAACAGG
>CAZGIV010000009.1:0-20486 GCA_964526175.1 uncultured Thermoplasmatales archaeon
TCAAGCCAATCTATCTCAATAAAAATCCCTGATTCACAATTGAATTTTGCTTCTTTTTGAATCAAAAATAAGAAAATATTTTGAGGTTCACTAATATTTGTTTTAATCGTTTTTTAATTTTTTTCAAATTATTTTTGAGTTATGGTTTTAAAGAGCGATGATATAATAGACTTGTTATGGAATAATAACGATATAGGAGTTGTAGAGCCAAGAGGAATATTTCTTGTTAAAATCGCATCCCATCCCTTTCCCTCACGAAAAATTCCCTGTCTCAACGGCTCTACAATGCCTAGAGGAATTTCCATGCAAACGATACAATCTAACGAACGACTATTGATTGATAACCCACGATTTTACATCATCACACTGGTTATGATAGGTTTATTTTTAATACTGATGCGGATCTTTGCCTAGCACTATCAAAAATGCGGTAATAAGTCTTTGTCAGAGACAATAACGAAAATAGCCTATTAAAAAATATGAGAATGAATCTTTTAGTTATTTTTCAATTGTTTTTAAGTTATGTTTTAATAACGTAACACTATTGGAGAAACAAAAACAAATCAGAAGAAATGACTACCCATGAAAAAGAAACAACATAGAAAAACCATCAAAAGCGAGTTTAAAAGAATTATCGCTGCGATCGATGGATCCATGTACTCAAAACGTTTTGCAAAAAAGGCCCTTGATTTAGCTAAACAAAATGGTGTAAGTGTCACTGCTTTATATGTGATAAATCCACCAGAAACCATTTATCCTGAATTTACCGAGATGTATCCTAATGCGGTTGCATTATTGAAAAAGGGGAGGCGTTCAACGCTTGATGAAATAAAAAAGTTAGGTGATAAGATGGGTGTCCCTGTTAAAACAAAACTTGTCGTTGGTCATCCTGACCAAGAGATTATTAAAGAAGCAGGAAAACAAGATTTAATTGTCCTTGGGTGTAAGGGAAAATCTGGGTTGGAGAGAATTCTTATGGGCCGTGTGTGTGAAAAAGTATTGCATCATTCTCAATTACCAGTACTGATGGTTCGATAAAATGTTAGGAGGTGAAAATAAGCTATGGCGAGCTGTAAAGATGGACGCAAGTATATTCATGTCAAAGGATACGAACGCGAAGATGGAATCAAAATAAAAGGCTATGAACGAAGCTGCCCAACTGCAAATGCCCACTCTTCCGATGACGTCTACATTTGTTGTGTATGTGGAGAAGAGCATGGATTAGGTGATCTTCACGATGTAAAAATAATTGGAGAAATAAAAAAAGTCTGTGACGGATGTGCTGACACGATTCACGGACTCGCGTGAATTTTTTTGGAGGTAAAAAACATGGTGTTGACTAATGATATTGTTTTTAAATCAACTGTTTCACGATGGATCGCAGGGTTGTACTGGAGTATTTTAATTTTCTTAGGCGTTCTGTTCATCGGAATCCCCCTTCTAAGCCCTATTACTTTTTTCCAAATAGCTATTTTTGTGATCGTATTTTTTATAGTATTTCTCATAATTATTGCTACCATAGTCAGAGCGTATCGATTAATTTTTATTATCTCTAACGATCGACTAATACTTGCTGGCCTGTTGAAAAAACATGAGGTTATGTATTCCGATATCAAAGAAGTAAAAAAGATCCCTATTCCATTTGGTTTTCGACTGTATGGTGCGAGTTTTTTAGGTGGTAGATATTATTTTCCGGGGGTAGGAAATGCAACTGTTGCTATGAGCAATTTTACCGATGGGGTTCTAATTTCGACAAAAAAAGGCTATCACTATGTTATTACTCCACAAAATCCAGGAGCGTTTATTGAAGGTGTAAAAAAACACATATCATAAAATATTAAGAGATGAAAAAAAAGAGATGAGATCAACAAAACAAGTTAAACATCTTGCTTTATTTATCGTGTCCGGTGGAGGGATATGCATAGTTACTATAAGAAAAAATCAAAACGAGGTAACATCAGTATGAAAGCAAGTTTTCAAATTGGGAAAATTATTGGAATACCTATAAAAGTCCATTTTACGTTTATTCTTATTCTTTTATTGTTTGCATGGGCGTTTTCTGCTGAGAGTTATTCTATATTCGGTTTTACTATCGGTTTTAATGGCTTACCGTTACCCTTCGCTGTTCAACTCTTATTTGGAGGTATTATTGCTGTTTTTCTTTTTATTTGTGTGTTATTACATGAGCTTGGGCATTCTTATATCACTCAGAAATTTGGGTATAAAATAAATGGTATAACTCTTTTTATTTTTGGAGGTGTTTCTCAGACTGAGGAACTCCCACGTAACCCAAAGC
Source organism: uncultured Thermoplasmatales archaeon (assembly GCA_964526175.1). Classification (GTDB taxonomy): domain Archaea; phylum Thermoplasmatota; class E2; order DHVEG-1; family DHVEG-1; genus SM1-50. The sequence continues at coordinate 2,297 of CAZGIV010000009.1, forward strand.
AGGAGATGGGCATCGCTATTATCGGACCCGCGGTGAGTTTTTTTATCGGTGTTATCCTGTACCTTGTGTATATTTTTATTAATCAGTTGGGCACCTCATTATCTGTTCAGATAGTATCAATTTCTGTTGGTACTCTTGCGTTTTATAATTTTTTGCTTGCTGGTTTTAATCTTATTCCTGCGTTTCCTATTGATGGTGGTAGGGTCCTTAGAGCAGGTCTTGCGATGCGTATGGATTATAGTAGAGCTACAAGAGTCGCTTCCGGGTTTGGCAAAGGGATCGCGATTTTTATGGCGATATTCGGGATTTTTTATAACCTCTGGTTGACCTTTATCGCGATTTTCATTTATTTTGGTGCATCTCAGGAGCAGCAGGCCCTTGGTGTGTCTCTTGCGTTAGAAAATGTGAAAGTAAAGGATATTATGTCTCCGAATGTTGAGTCTATTTCTCCTGATCTGAGTTTGCGGGAGTTTTCTGAGTATATGTTTGCTCATAAACATCTTGGTTACCCCGTTATAGAGAATAGAAAAATTATTGGTACTGTATCCGTGCTGGATATCCGCGGAATTGGTAAAGACCGGCAGGATAGCGTTTATGTTAAAGATGTGATGCATAAAGATTATCTCTCAATTTCTCCTGATGATGACGCAATTACTGCTTTTAAGACAATGGCAAGAAGTCATAATGATAGATTAATCGTTCAAAATCATGATCAAATCGTGGGTATTATATCTTGGTCGGATGTCTTGCATGCTATTAAAATGCGAGAAAATCAAACATAGGTGACATTTATGAGAGGGTTCTTACAATGAGATCAAATTCAATATTGGATGTCATGGTCAAAGATCATACTCGACTACTGAAATATTTACAGGATGTAAAAAATAATTTAACACATGATCCGAAAGTATTATCGAAATCATTTACTATTTTCCAATGGAACCTCGAAAAACATTTTTTTGTTGAGGAACGCGCAATATTTACATCATATGATCCTGAAAATATCGATGATGGATATCAGCTTTTTTCAGATCTTTCAAAACAGCATACTGTTATTTTGGAAAACGTCGAGTCATTACGAAAGAATTTACGCTCGGCTAAACCTAAGGATGTTTCTGATTTGAAGACAACGCTGTTAAACCATAAAAATTTCGAAGAAAAACATGTGTATCCCATACTCGATGTACAAATCAATGAGCGTGAAAAACAGTTAATGATTGAGCGCATCAATGATGTACTTTGAGAAGGTGAAACAATCGAAAAAAATTACGATATAATAATTATTGGTGCTGGACCAGCAGGTATCGCTGCATCAGTCTATGCTTCAAGAAAAAAAATGAAAACAATAACGCTTACTATGGATATTGGTGGACAAGCAGCAATTTCTCTGAACGTAAAAGATTATACTGGGTATCAATTCATCTCTGCAGAGGATCTAGTGAAAAAATTTGAGGAACATCAGAAAAATTTTGGCCTTGAGGTACAGTATGGTGTTGCAGTGAACTCCATTGAAAAAACCTCTGACGGTTTTCGAGTGAATGTGGGACACGATTATTATTCATCTCCTAGTGTTATTATTGCAACCGGCAGGGAGCCTAAAAAACTAGGAATACTTGGTGAATCAGAGTTTTTAGGCAAAGGCGTCACCTATTGCGCAACATGTGACGCCCCGTTTTTTAAAGATAAAGTCGTGGGTGTCGTTGGTGCGGGTTCTTCTGCTTTGTATGCTGTTGTTCAGCTGCTATCAATAGCTAAAAAGATTTATTTGATTAATGAAGTAAGTACATTCATGGGAGACCTCGAACTCGTGGAAAGGATAAAAAACTCAGAGAAAGTAAGCCTTCTGTTTAATTGTAAGATAGAAGAAATCACTGGTGACATGGTTGTGAAAAATATTAAAATAAACAATAAGAGTCATGAGATTAAGGTTCTAGCTGTTGATGGGTTGTTTATTGAAATTGGCTCTGAGCCTGTGATTCCAAACATTAAGAGCGATGGAGAAATTCTTCAGACGAATTCAAAGCATGAGATTATCGTTGATGCTGGTTGTAACACAAGTATCTCTGGGTTGTTTGCAGCAGGTGATGTAACAAGTGTTCCTGAGAAACAGGTTCTGATTGCAGCTGGGCAGGGATGTATCGCGAGTCTTTCAGCGTTTCGCTATATTAATCGCTAGATTGTGATATTATGCCAAGTAATCAAATTAGTCGTGTTACTCGATCAAAACATGATGCACGAGCGTTTTACACCCGTATTAGCAGATTCTATGATTTTTCCGAGGGTAGTTTTGAAAGAAAGTATATTCAGAAAGGTGTGGAAACACTATCTGTTAGAGGTGGAGATATTGTTCTTGAAATAGGTGTTGGAACCGGAGGAAGCGTTATTGAGTTTGTAAGACTTGTTGGGGAGTCCGGAAAAGTGGTTGGTGTTGATATCGCGATGGGTATGCTTGATGTTACACAAAAGAAGCTTCAGAAAGAAGACATGCTTAATCGCGTAGAGTTAGTATGCACGGATGCTGTCCGTCTTCCTTTTAACAATAGTTTTTTTGATAAAGTTTTTATGAGTTTTACGTTAGAGCTTTTTGATACACCTGAAATTCCAATGGTGTTGTCTGAATGTTTTCGAGTTCTTAAAAAAGATGGGCGAATTGGTGTTATTTCGTTATCGAAGAAAAATAGTAATGTGATGGTAAGAATATACGAATGGCTCCATAGTTTATTTCCTAGGATACTTGATTGCCGCCCTATTTTTGTACAAGATGCTTTACAGAATGCAGGGTTTGAAATAGTTGATACATCTGTCATTTCAATGTGGGGTTTACCCATAGAAATTGTTGTTGGAGCAGCTTTGAAATAAGTTTTAAACAAAAGACTACTTTCCGTAATTCTATCTGTTATTAAGGTATTTTATAATTATTTTTAAGTCAATATTATAAGATTAAAACATGTTTTAATCTACAGAATAAAAAGGTCGTATAAAATATGGTATTTAACATAGGCGATGAAAAAAAACTGAGAATACAGTACCTAACCGGCGAAGAAATTCACCTATTAGAGTTACTCAAAACTCCCATTCATAATTAAATAAAAGAATTATTTAACGGTATATGTGTTATCGCACATAAAACCAGGTCGAGTGGGAGATTATAGTTATGAAAACACGTTCTGAAAAAACACTAACGTGCCAGATTTGTAAAAAACAAAAAAAGCAATCTGAACTTATACCCGCTGAACTAATAAGTAAACCTATTTCTGACACAATAAAAAAAAGTTATCCTGAATGGTCCGATGATGGTTACATCTGTCTTTCAGATCTTAATCATTTCAGAGCACAGCATGTAAAAAATGTGCTTGAGACAGAAAAAGGGGAACTTACAAATTTAGAAAATCAAGTCATGAAAAGTCTCGTGGAACACGAATTACTATCGAAAAACATCAATGAAGAATTTGATCAAAAGTTAACATTTGGAGAGAAACTTGCAGATAAACTTGCTATTGGCGCGGGGAGCTGGAGGTTTATTATTGGATTTGCAATTGTTCTTATTATATGGATTATTATAAACTCAGTGGTCCTCCTCAGGCGACCTTTCGATCCTTACCCTTTTATTCTCCTTAACTTGGTACTCTCCTGTATCGCAGCTCTGCAAGCACCTATCATTTTAATGAGTCAGAATCGTGAAGAAGCAAAAGACCGGTTACGATCAGAACATGACTACCGGATAAACCTTAAAGCGGAATTAGAAATACGACATCTGCATGAAAAAATAGATCATCTCGTTATGAACCAATGGCAACGACTCCTAGAAATACAAGAGATCCAAGTCGAATTAATGGAAGAACTTGCTGGGAAAAAACCATCTTAGCAAGTTGACCCAAATTTATCATCTTTGCCATCATCGACGATAGGGTGATATTGGCTCGCTTTATAGTATTTACAAATCAGATGACAAAGGGTTATTTCACCTACTATTTTGCTCTCCGCTATAACTACTACCCTATCAATATTTTATATCAATTGTTTCTCCGTTACAGTAAAATCATTTTGTCTTGCCCAGAGTTTAATTCGATCTAAAACAAGCCAGATGTCTTCAATGATTTCTGCCATTCTCCATCGTCTTTGTTCTTCAGCGATAAACTCTAAACGTTCCGCATCTTTCAGAGTTTCTTCCTTAAGGTGCACAGAATATTCAGGTGAATACACATCATATGAAATCTCATGGTGGGGTACATCAATCCTGAATCTTACTGTAATGGAGCCTTGTGGTTCATCCAGCCAAAAACCAGACGGATATTCCTCTGAAAGAGAAAAATGCAGTTTTTCTTTTCGAATAAAATTTTTTAGGGCGGGTAAAGGATTATTTTGCATAGATGACACCGTATTTACTTTATCAAAGAGATATGTTTCATCCTTCTTTCTTGTTCGTCTAACCATCCAACAATTTGTTTGATATATGCGGAAGTGTATTTTTCTTCATTCATGTTTTTCACCTTACTCATCTATTAGAAAAAGTATCTATTAATACATAACTAAAAAATAAATAATAAATATATTAAAAATAGTGATAATTTTTTAAACTTTTAACTCATTGGAGAAAAAAACATCTGGAATTAAAAACTTTAAACACGAAATATCTAGAGAAATCATCGACTCATCATGAAATAAAATAAATGATGACTCAGGACTTCTGTGATGGGAATCTTACTACTTTGAAAATATAAAAAGAGAGAAAACGTGGAGAAGTTGCTGTAATTTTGTTATTTTTTTCTCTTTATTTTTCTACTAATAGCTCTTTCCCTGGGTACCGAGCAACAGTTCTAACTCGGTGATATGTTCTTGCTCTTCCATGAGAATGTGTCTGATCTCGTGTTCAAGAAGATGGTCATAGTAACCTTGTTCTTTTTCTTTTTTTAGCTCCTGCAGGATCTTTCGGTAGGTATCCACCGCGGTTTTTTCATCTTTGAGATTTATTTCCAGAATCTGTTTAATCGTTTTTGCTGGATGTCGTGGTGTAAAGTCCATGCTGGGGATACCGCCAAGGTCCCCAATCAAAGTACGAAATTTCTCCTGATGACCTTTTTCATCATTTGCGATTTCTTTTAGCCGTGCAATAATCGGCTCAGCATCAATACCATCAACTATTTCTGCGTGACTGAGATATTGTACAAAGGCAGCGTGTTCTAACTCTAGTCCATGGTTCATTAATTCAATTATTTTTTCTTTCGACATATTTTATATCTCCATATTTTGTTAGCTTATTTACTATAAGGATGACTCATCCGTCGTTATCATTAATCCACGATAAAACAAAGAAAAAGAAAAAATGATTATTTGATTTTTACTTTTTTTGCTTCAAATGTTGGTTTTGGTTTAGCCTTCGGTAGTGAAAGTGTTAACACACCATTCTTCAGTTCTGCATCTACGTTTTCGGTTTTAACATCTTCAGGAAGCTCGAGACGTCGATAGAAATCCATGCTACTGCGTTCTTGCCGTAACCAATTCTTTCCTTTATCTTCGCTGGATTCTTCATGTTCTGCACAGATCTCAACCATTGTCGGTGTCACTTCTATGCTCACATCTTCTTTTTTGATCCCTGGCATTTCAACATGCATCTGGTATTTATCACCAAGATCAACAACATCCATAACTGGCATGCGATAATCTGGCGATGCCATGATACTTTCTCCTGGACCCCAAAAGAGTTCATCAAAATTTGATCGGAAACTATCAAAGAGATCGTCCATATCCATCATGAGCTCATGTGGTCTCCGAGTAACCATTCCTGCTCTTTCTTTGGGGACTATTGCAAGTTTTTCTTTTTTTCTTTTCTTCATTGCCATAGGTTTGTACCTCAACTGTGACATAGTGTTTTTCTTATAAAATGATGACTTAAAAACAGTTAAAAAACAATTGAGATATAGATTAATAACGAATTATTTCCTAGTGAGAGTTTTGGAGGATATAAACGTGATTTTTTTCTATTCTATTGCAAAAATCTCTAACGAGTCCGTCCCTCCTTTTTTCACTAATGAGCAATTTTTTATAAAATCAAGAATAAATTTATGCCAATCATCTGTTTTCTTGTCGATAAAAAATGGGTGTATTCTATAAGAAAAAGGTAAAAAACTGCAGGTATCTTTATTTCTGCTAATTGCAAGAATCCAACAATCTGGTTTAAATCGCTATTTTGCTACCCTTCCCGAAATTCATCACAAGCTGTCTCTTCTTCCATAGGTCGCGCATGTTCAGCATGCGCTGGCTGAAGGCAAATCTCTCTAGGTATATTTTTCATTTTCTTACCACAACATCTAGGAGTATGCTTGTCATCTTCAACAGTTGCTGTACGTTTACATGTTAAACATTCATATGTTTTCATAGAATTCTATTCATTTATTTTTTTGAGATATATTCACAGAGTTCTAATAGCTTTTTTGCGTAACCTGCTTCATTATCATACCAAACTAAGACTTTCACCATTTTTCCGTCAATGACCTTTGTTGAGGTCCCATCGACAATACCTGAATGAGTATCACCAATGATATCGGCTGAAACAAGTTCATCCTCACTGAATCCTAAAATATTCTTAAGCTCTCCTGTTGCAACTTTTTTAAATGCTTCATTTACTTCTTGAACCGTAACTTTTCTTTTTAGTTCGGCAACAATATCAGTTATCGCACCATCAGGAACAGGAGCGCGAATTGCTAACGCATCCATCTTATCTTTTAACTGCGGAAGAACTAAACCTGTAGCCTTCGCAGCACCTGTACTTGTCGGAATAAGAGAAACAGCGGCAGCACGTCCCCTGCGAATCTTACGGGCAGAACGGTCAACCAATGCTTGACTCGCGGTATACGCATGGATGGTCGTCACCAATAGATGTTCTACACCAAACGTATCATTTAAAACTTTGACCGCTGGTGCTAAAGAATTCGTTGTACACGATGCATTAGAGATAACATGATGTATCAGAGGATCGTACAACTGTTCATTGACACCTTGCACAATAGTTAGATCGGCACTTTTAGATGGAGCACTGATAATTACCTTGGATGCACCTGCTGTGAGATGTTTTGCAGCATCCTGACGTCTCCTGAATAAACCAGTGCACTCTAAAACGATATCTACACCAAGTTTTTTCCAAGGAAGTTTTGCAGGATCCGTCTCATGGAGGATCATTATTTTTTTTGCGTCAAGTTGGATAGAATCTGATCCAAAATTCACGTTATACGGAACTTTTCCATGCACAGAATCAAAACGAATAAGATAGGCTAGGTCATCAATTGGCGTCAAATCATTCGCAGCGATTATCTCAATATCTTTCGATGGATTTGTCATGTAATGACGTAGGACTAAGCGACCGATTCTTCCCAAACCATTAATTCCAACCTTTTTCATAAAAACTACCTTACTTTATATGGGTGGTTCGTTTAAACCAACCCAATACAGCCCTAGCTGTTGGGCTACATCACTAAATTTCTTAAAATCCACTGGTTTACGAATATAACTATTCGCACCAAGTCCATATGCTTTTTTAATATCCTGTTCCTCTTTAGACGATGTAAGAATAATCACAGGTATTAATCTCGTTCGTCCATCAGACCGGATACGTTCTAGAACCTCTAAGCCATTAATTCCCGGGAGATTTAAATCAAGCAAAATAACCGCCGGCATCGCTTTTGTATCACGCTTAACGTGTGTGCTGTTTCCAAAAAGGAAATCTAACGCATCATTTCCATTTCGTGCAACCTCTAAATTAATTTGCTCTGTTATTTTACTTTTACTAAATGCCCGTTGTGCTAGTTTAATATCATCGGGATTGTCCTCAACTAATAAAATAGTTTTTTCTTTCATTTCATCAAACCAATGTTATTTTTTTAGAGTCATTGTTAATACAATACTGTTGGAAAATATAAGTATGACTTAAAAATAGATTAAAAACAAATCAGAAACAATTTACAATTTTGGTTATAACATTATTTTGATTAATTTTTATAAAGTTCGTTGTTTCTTGTATTACGAAATTATTTTCTGTTTAAAGTCTTGAAGAACATTCATAAAATTCATAAAACCGTCATACGGGCTGTCATAGGGGTTGAAATAAGCATGTACATCTCCATCAGCAAGACCTTTTGTTGAACAGTAATACAAATGATCTGATGTTTGCAGACTGCGCCATATTTTCAATAATTTTTTATTCCCATTTCGTTTAATATATCCTCCGAGGTTTTTCAGCTCATTAAAACATGCGATTTGCATACCGTTTCCAAGCCATGTTGACACATCCCGGTCTTCATCAGCCCATGAAATCGCCGAAGGAGCATCTATTTCTCCAAGAGGTTCATACCTTTCTATAGCGTTACTAACTGTGGTAAAATCTAAATTTTTATAGCTTAAAACGTTTTCAGGCAAATATCTTAAAAAATTAAAAATACCTGTTTCGCTCCATTGATGTTCCCCGAATGTCTCGTAATCGAGAAATAGATTAATCAGATCTCCCTTGCATTGAGACAACCAACGGGCGTATTTCTCTGCAGTTAAAGGATATTCTGTCCAATTTCTTGATGAAAATCGAAATCCGATATCATCACTGAGTTTATAGTTTCGCATTAATACTTTAAGATCTGCATTCACTGGTTTATAGAGGTAATTTGCTGAACGCCCTCGTAAAATATTATCTGTTCCCTCTGTGATAATTCCTTTATACCCCATCTCAGCGATTTTTTTTGCTATCCTATTATCATAGATTGTTTCTGTATTTCTAAAAATTTGTGGAGTAAAATGAAATATTTTTCTCATGATTTTACGATGCATTTTTATTTGCTCTTCAAATTCATCAAGATTGTCAAATAAACTGGACAATGAATGATAATAGGTTTCTTCTATGATGTCAACAGCACCTGTATCAAATAGTTCTTTAAAACTATCAAGAACAGAGGGCATATACTGTTCGCAATATTCAATAAAGGTCCCCGTCATACTAAACGAAACACAAAATTTACCATCATACTTTCTAATCAAATCGTATAATACATTATTGGTTGGAAGATAACATTTTTTTGCTACTTTTTCAAAAATTTCCTGATTTAGTGGGTTATTAAAATAGTACGAAGATACATCTGCATGTGTTCCAATATCAAACACTGAAAAATGTTTTAATCTTAACGGTTGATGGACTTCAAAATATAAACACACCGATGTCATTACCAATCATCTCTCCTTATTCTGTAAAAAATTAATGTAGTTTTCCAAGGAACTTTTCTGGTTTAGTAAAAAGTGTTCCCATGCCTCAATGATACATTTCTCCTCATACGAATGATTTGACACACTCTCATATTTTTTCAATTGATTTTCTGTTTCACGTATCAAATCGTTCCATTTGATAATGAATATATTTTCCATTCAGGTCATCTCATTTACGATGGTGTGAGGCGTGAAGTAACTTTGTTTTATGGATAACGTGTCTTTATACACATTCAGCGTTTTTTTTGCTACACTATCCCATGTAAACAAAATAATTTCCTTTTTCCCATTTTCTGATAGTGTATTTCGTAATGGCTCATATCGTAAAAGTGAGATAATTTTATTTGCCATCTCATCCGTATCCCAGAAATCCACCTTAAAACAATTCTTTAATACCTCTGAGACACCTGCGCTTTTTGACACAATGGTTGGTGTCCCTGCAGAAATCGCTTCAAGGGCAGTGATTCCAAAGGGCTCACTGACCGATGGCATGACGTAGATGCTTGAGATTTTATAGATATGTTTAACTTCCTCTTCTGTGAGTTTCCCGGTAAAAATGACTTTATTTGAGATCCCAAGGTGAACCGCTTGTTCGATTAACTGAGGGAGCATATCGCCAACTCCTGCAATCACAAACCGAGCATCCTCGTACTCTAATACTTTTTTTGCGGTTTTCAGGAAAAACTCTGGGCCTTTCTGTATCGTCAGTCTTCCTAGGAACAATATAAGGTTCTGTTTCTTTCCTTCTCCAATAGGGTAGACTGCGTTGTGAACAACGGTGATTTTATCTGGATGTATCCCGTATTTTTCCACGATGACTCGTTTGGTGAATTCACTTACCGCGATGATACGATCTGCTTTTTGCATCCCTTCCCGTTCAATGTCGATGAACCATTGGTTGGGATAGATCCATCCAGACCGGTCGTACTCGGTGGAATGGATTGTCATTACAAGAGGGATGCCGAGTTTTTCTTTCAGGGTTACTGCTGCCTTCATCGTCAACCAGTCATGACAGTGAATTAAATCATATTTACCTGTTACTCTCTTAATTACCAACTTGTTATACTGATTAACCTTATCAAAAAACCCTCCAAATAACTCCTTACTCTCCGGTCGATCATATGGAAAAATATCTACCTCACCGATTTCCTTTATCTTTAAATTTTTTTTATCACTAGAAATGGTATTTTTGGTTTTTGGCATATAAAAATCTATTTTTACATGGTTGTCAACAAGACTACGGGTAAGTCCATAACAATGAGTGGCAAGACCACCTGCTTTAAACGGTGGATATTCCCAACCAATCATTGCTATCTTCAAATATATCACCAAACCTTCATTTTAATGTTAAAATTAATTTACGTTTTTTTTCCATTTTTTAGCTGAATACCTCTCATATAATGATTGTTTATCCCTGCGGAGAAAAATAGTAGAAAAAATTTCAACTTGATTCAAAGTTGGAAATCCATTATTTTTTCTATTTATTTTTTCCCATGAGTGAAGTATTTTTTAATCTAACAGTAAGTTGCTGATCTTTTCCACAATTTACATCGATTTTATCTTCACGAGCAAGCCAACCCAATGCAGCATGAACATCGTTTGATTGTATTTGTACATGCTTTGCAATGGATGCAACATCATTTTTGCCTAATGTATGCAGAGTTCTCCAAACTCGCCCCGCGTCTTCACCGATTTTGGGTGTTAAATTTGTCTCACCAAGGCGATAGGTCGGATTTTTTTCCATATTTTGTCTATTGATTTTATTTTCCCGCGCAAGCCAACCTATCGCACTATAAAATTCATCATTTTTCAGTTTGGTGTCCCTGATGAGTCTTGTCTGAGGAAGTGACCCATTGGCATTAAGGGCTCGCCATATTTTTCCAGCATTTCTACCGTAGTCCTCAACTATATTTTTCATATTGGTTACCTTCTTTTTTATCTTATTAAGGGTGTATCGATATTAAAGATGACTGAAAAATAGGTGAAAAATAAGTAAAAGACACTTAAAGAGAACTCACTATGCGGTTTGTCTTTTATGCAATAGGGTTTTTCCTTTTTCAGTGACATATACTGTTCGAAGCTTTCCTTGTCTCTTTGTAAAGGCAAGACCTTTTCCTTCGAGGGTCTCTACTCTATCAGCGGCAGTAGAAAATGAGATTTTAAACCTCGTCATGATCTTTTTCATTGGTACCAGAGCATTACTCTGATTTTGTTCGAAAATAAATTTAAGAATTTCATAGACCTCATCTTGAATAACTAATCCCTCAATCTTTTGACTTGGAAGTATTTGTAATTCATTTTCTATTATCGCCAATTGTCGTTCATCAACTGTTGAGGGGTCAAGACGTAGAAACATAATCGATTTATTTTTTAGTACGATGTCGTTTAGCTGATAGAGTGTTTCGATGAATTTATCAAAAGAAAATTGTGTAAATAAATAATGAACACCATCGAGTAGAATGACCGAGTTTTTATTATTTTTACTAAAGGTACTGATCTTTTTCTTCAGATCCTCAAGTGTCGAAATATTTTCAAACCCTTTTTGTTTCTCCTGGCTAAGAACAACCATTTTTATTTTTGCAGAAGACGTTACACCTTTCATATCCAAAGGATTAGAACGTGTGATGAATAAACCATTGTGATCAGAGGTTGCTAAATCAACAAAAATATCGTATGCCTCATCATTTTTTTTATCAGGAATAATGTATGATTTACCATCGAGTAGTTTCCCATGAATTTCCACATCTTTTGTTATATCACGACCGACAAAAAGGACCCCAAGCTCCTGATTTTCTTTCCCTTTTAGAGCCGATCCAGATAAACGAATAATTCTTTTTTCATTATTTTTCGTAATGAAAACAAGATCCTCATGACCATATCTTTTCTCCTTATAAACTGTTTTTATGGTATCTACTATTTTTTCAGGGTCTTCAAAGAGATTTAATTTATTGATGCTTCGGTTAATAATTTCTTTGTGAGTGTATCCAGTTATTTGTTCTGCTGTTTTATTCCATGTGTTAACTCTATTGTTTTTATCTACGGCGATAATGATTTCTGTAGCACTGTCAATCACATTTTGGAGATATTCCTTCTCTTCAAACACTTGTTTTTCTAATTTTCTCCGTTCAGTAATCTCTTCCAACAGCTTTTTATTTGTTTTTTCTAACTCATTATGCGACTTGGTTACATCTTCTTTGGCGTTTTTACGCTCTTGGCGGTTTTTTGCTTCTTCAAGTTCTCTTTTAATCGCAGGATTTAAACGTACGAGATTATTTTTCATGATGTAATCATGAGCCCCTGCACGCATTGCTTCGACAGCGGTCTCCTCACCGATTTTACCAGAGACAACAATAAACGGGAGATCAATTCCTGATTTCTTTAGTAGTCTTAATGCATCAAGACCACTAAAACGAGGGAGAACATAATCAGATATTATGAGATCCCATGTTTTTTCTTCCAATGCCTTTTGCATCGATTCTGGAGTTTCTACACGTTTAACTGTTGGTAGAAAGCTGCCTTTTTTTAGTTCTCTAGTTATCAATACCGCATCATCTTCCGAGTCTTCAACTAATAATACCCGTAGTTGCTTAGTCATTTTTTCTTCCTCCTAATGTGAAATTAAATATCGCTCCTTTTCCTACTTCACCCTCAGCCCAAATACGTCCACCATGTCTGCGGATAACCCGCGACACAATCCCTAATCCGATGCCATCACCTGGAAACTCAGCATCATGAAGACGTTGAAATGGAACAAATAATTTATCAACATATTTCATATCAAAACCTGCACCATTGTCCTTGATGAAAAATACTGTTTCATTCTTATTTTCGTTTTTTCCAAATTCGATTTTACCTTTCGGACGTTTACTTGTAAACTTCCATGCGTTTCCTAGAAGATTCTCTAACAAAATTTCTAGGAGATTTTTGTCCCCTTCTGAAAATAAATTATCGTGAACTATAAACTCAATTTTGCGGGTAGGGTCTTCTTTTTTAAATTTATTTATGACACTTTTTGCAATATCACCCATATCAACCTTTTCAACATGCATCTCTGTTCGAGACAAACGAGATAATAAAAGCATCCCGTCTATCAATTGTCCCATCCGTTGAGATGCATTCCGGACACGATTCAGGTAATCTGTTCCATCTGCATCTAATTTATCTGCATAATCTTCAAGTAACGCTTGACTAAACCCATCGATACTGCGAAGTGGTGCACGGAGATCATGGGATACCGAATAGCTAAATGCTTCCACTTCTTTATTTGCCTCCTCAAGTCTCATTGTATATTGCCATAATGACTTATTTAACTTTTTTATCTGATTCTCAGTTTTTTTACGATTGGTTATCTCTTGAACGATCCCGAGCATGCGGATTGCTTTTCCTTTCTTATTTCGTAAAACATCACCAGTTTCTTTAACCCAATGAATAGAACTATCAGGCCAAATAATACGATGCTCAATATCATACTCTATATCTTTTTCCAAACAGGCATTGACTGAATCTAGTACACTTTGCTGGTCCTCGGGATGGATGCATTCTAAAAAGGCTTCATAGGTTTTTTTAAACTTCCCTTTTTTAAAGCCAAACATGGGTTCTATTTCATCAGACCAAATCAGATTTCCCGTCTTAATATTCCAATCCCAACTCCCTATAGCAGCAGCTTTTTGTGCAAGTCTGTATCGTTCCTCACTTTTCTGTAATGCCTCAGCAGACGCGGCAAGCTCAGAGGTTCGTTGTTTTACTTTTTTCTCTAGGTCGTCATATGCTTTTTGTAATTCTTCCCGTGACCGATTTTTCTGCACATTGCTCCACATCCCGCTTAGTAGTAAAAAAATCTGTCGTTCGTCGGATTTGTCGTATTCGCCTGTTTTATTTGCAACTCCTGCAACAGCGACTATTTTTTTCTCATCTAATATTGGTACAACCATAAATCTCTTTAAAGAAAGATGACCTTTGGGAATACCTTTCTTACCTGGGAGAGTTGCATTATAATCATTTACAATCAGAGTTTTACGCGTTCTAATCGCGTCTGCCCATATTCCAGCCTCAGCAACAGGCCAATGTATCGGATTACCTGCCACCTTGCAATCTTTTACAACGTTTATTGAAACGGAGTGAAGTATATAGATAGTCTCATCTTCATTCAGAAATCCAATAAAACCGATTTTACTTTGTGTGAGTGCTATTGCTTGCTCAAGGGTGAAATTGGTGATTTTTTCAAGGGTCGTCTCACTGATCTGATTTAAATGGAGTAACGCATCTAATCGAGCTTCCTCCAATTGAAGTGACTGCAAAGCACGTATACGATTTTGGTTTTCTTCCTCCAATCGCTTGTTCGTTTCTTGTAGTTCTGCTGTTCGTTCCTTGACCTTAATCTCAGAATTAGATTTCGCCTTATTTAGTGCATTTCTTAAATTAACTTCTTTCGTAATATCCATACCATAAATATTAATATAGTCTGTATTTTTTATAGGAACGATAGAAAAAAAGAAGGTTTTTTTTCCTTGATTAAATTCTACTTGTTTGATTTTCTTTATTTTCAATACGGTATCAATTGATTCCTTTAATATCGCTGGTAAGTGATTTTTACCATTGTTCTTTAAGGTTTTTATAAATTTTTTAGCAGAATTATTTGCAAACAGAATAGTTCCAGTGCTATCTACTCTAAAGACGGGGGACGGATTTTCAGATGGAAATTTTGATAAATCTTTGATTTCTTGTTCTACTTTCTTTAAATCAGAAATATCTCTATTCACTGCTACAGTTCCTATAAAATTACCTCTGTCATCCTTGATTAAATTAACCGATGAATAAATGGTAAGTAATTGTCCGTCTTTCCCTTTCTGTATTGTTTCCCCTGTCCAATGTCCTTTGTGTAGTAACTGCTCTATGACGTCTTTCCTTTTTTCTTTTCCATACTTGACATCAACAAGGTTTTGCATGCGTTTTCTGATAGCTTCCTTGGCAGTATATCCATATATTTTTTCCGCAGCATTATTCCAACTTTTGATATTGAAATCTGAATCTGTTGAAATTATTGCATCAGAAACAATATCAACTAATTCAGATTGATGGCGTATTTGGTCACGAATTTTTTTTAATTCAGTTATATCCTCAAGATAGCCATCGATACGAATAATTTGGTTATGTTGATCAAGAACAGGGATGGCCTCATCCTTCAACCATCGAATATCCCCTGCTTTTGTAACAATCCTATATGTCACGTTTAAAGGAGTCTTATTTTTTCGATGTTTCTGTATGGATTTCCAAACATTACATTTATCCTCATTATAAATAATTTCTTCCCAGAGTTTTGGTTTTTTATAAAATTCATCCGCTGAATACCCAGTGATATTTTTAATAGCATCAGTGACCAAAATCGTTGTTGAATGTTCATCAGGTAATGCCGAATAAACAACAATAGGTAAATCATGAAAAATTTTTTTTACAGCTTTTAAATCAACATCCATATTTGAATTTTTCTTTTTATATACGCTGTAAATTTTCTTTGATTTGCTTTGTTGTGAAATAATAATCCCTTTTTTTTTTATAATTTCATTTATTTCAATATCGTTAGTTAATAAATACTTTTCCTAATACGTCCCAGGATTATTCAACAAAACATTTATTCTAACAATCATTTTAGTAATTCTTATAGATAAGTTCATGAATCCAATAAAAATTATCTTTATTTAATATTATAACTCAAAATTGATTAGAAAATAGTTGAAAAATACTTTGATTAGGTGACGCCGATTTCTTTTTATTTTTTTAAAAGATAAGGATGAAGATTCAAATATTAATGTGTTATCAATTTGGAGCGCAGGGTAGCGTTCTTATGTAATTTTAATATATTATTTATTTGTTTTGAACTTGACAGGCAATCTCCTGAGCCCATGCTTTTGCCTTCTCAGGTTTCATAGTCTCTTTTTGACCATCTAGCTTGCCCCATTTCTCGGGGATCTTTCCAGGGAAGGAAACCAAAGACTTGGGTTTGAGATTATACTTTTCCACTAATGGGCGTAAAAATTTTTCGACTGCCTTGTCAGGTTCCTCAATTGCTGTACCACTTGACAAGAACATGAATAGCTGCTTATTGCTAAGCGCTTTTTGTTTCAGGACTTTCTTCCAAAGACGGTACACCCTGAACATCCGCACACCGGTCCCCAAAACGACCGTGTCAAAGGCGACGACATCAGGGATCCCTTGCGCAAGATTGCACGTATCAACCGCAAGTCCATTCGTTGTGAGCGTCTCCGCGATTACCCTAGCGTATTCCTCAGAAGCTCCACCCTTCGTAAAGTATGCTACAAGTGTCTTACTATTCATCGTCACTACACGATGGGAGATTTCCTCATAGATTTAAGAACATTCCTATGACTGGAATATAGTGTATTTTCAGAAAGAATATAAAATACCCAATTTGCACTAATGAATAACATGCTCCTGTCGGGAAGGGAATTTGAATCTATGATTACATTATTAAGATTGATAGATAATAGTTAATCTTGAATTTAATTATATTATCTGACATCCAGGGCAAAAATAAATGCTACCACCCATATAGGTGCTTTTAATAATTGTTGAGTCGCATACGTCACATCGTTTTCCAACTGTGTTTTTACACATTTTTGTTGTATATTCACCATAACGTCCAAACAAATCTCTTTCTGTATTTCTACCATTCTTGTTAACCATTTCATTAAGAGTTGTTTTTATAGATTTAAATAGTTCTCGTGTTTGTTTTTTAGAGATATTTTTTATTTTTTGTTTTGGATGTAATTTTGCATTGAATAATATATCTTGTAATACACCATTTCCTAAACCAGGTATTCTTTGTTCTGTTGCAAGAAATGCTTTTAAACTAAGATTCTGCACCTTATCTACACTTATGAGTGTATTAAAATATTCTTCATCAAATTCTTCTAATAGGGGCGATGGTTTTTCTTTAGCGATTGTATAATACGTATTATCCAGTTCATTTTGAATGAAACAGCCAACTCCGCCATACATCTGGACAAATGCAATAAGTATAGACTTATCAACAAACTCGAGTAAAAGTTGATGCTTATCTGGAATCTTCGACTTATCCTCAAAAAAACGAAGATTTACGCCATCTCTAAATAAAATCTTCATATTTTGTGCTGAAATTTCAACAAATCCACCAAAAGCAGTTGTATTGTCAATTTTTTTGTTTTTTAAAAGATTTTGATATTTCTCAGGGTTTCCATAATACCATGTCAATTTTTTTTTTGTATGTGCCACAATTACCTTTGAAATTATTTTTCCATTTATTGTATCATTTAATTGTTTTGAAAGAGTAATCGCCTCGGGTAATTCAATCATGTTACATTTCACCTTTCTCTTAACGATTCTGAATAGAATACACAATATAATAAATTATGAGTTATTTGTAGGTATTATAATGGATTGATTTATGAAATATTATGTGTATGTTATCAGGCTTGATGATGCAGTGTTGAAGTCACGTAAGTTTAGGCGTCGTAATCCAAACTTGGTTTCTAGTCTTCCTTGTTTTTATGTTGGTCAGAGTTGTCATCCTCCTGGGATTCGTTTCTGGCAACATAAAAAAGGATATAAGGGTAATCGTTTTGTGAAGGAATTTGGTTTGGGTTTGTGCCCTCGAATATATGAGAGGTTCAATCCGATAGGGACTCGTAAAGAAGCAGAGAGTATCGAGGCAAGACTTACTGAGAGTTTAAGGAATAAGGGTCATGGTGTTTGGTCTAATTGAAATTGATATTTAAAATAATGTAATTTTTTGTGTCTATCTAACAAGAGAAAAAAAGGGTATGCTCCCGTCGGGAAGTGAACACGAATTTACCTGTAAAAATCATTAACAAGGTTTTAAGATCCCTGGTTTTAATACATATCAAATGACAAAAAAAGAAAAGAAAAAGACTATGTGTCCCTAAACAAATGTCGT